>CAMBCW010000219.1 GCA_945864925.1 uncultured Clostridia bacterium | reverse complement strand
CGACCGGGACTTTGAATTCATGTTCTATTTCGACCTGGAGACCTCCATCTACTCCGACGAGTTCATCCAGATGATCTGCGAGCTGTCCGCCAACACCGAGGACTTCGCCTACCTGGGCTCGTACTCGGAAGTGGTGTGAAAAAAATGAAGAATGAAAAATGAAAAATGAAAAATTATGGTGTCCGGCGAAGCCGGACGTATTGAAATCGCCGCCGCAGGCGGCACCTTAATTCTTCATTTTTAATTCTTAATTTTTCATTTCAAAACCCCGGAGGTGTATGGATGAACTGCGGACTTCTGGGCCGGAAGCTGGGACACAGCTATTCTCCGGCCATCCACGCCATGCTGGCGGACTATGAATACCGGCTCTATGAGCGGGAGCCGGAGGAACTGGCCGAATTTATGAAAGCAGGGGATTGGCAGGGCCTCAATGTGACCATCCCCTACAAAAAAGACGTGGTGCCGTACTGCGCCGCCCTCTCCCCCCTGGCGGCGGAGCTGGGCAGCGTCAACACCCTGGTACGGCGGCCCGACGGCACCATCTTCGGCGACAACACCGACGCCTGGGGCTTTGAGGCCATGGTCCGGCGGCTGGGGGTGGACTGCGCCGGGAAACAGGCCCTGGTTCTGGGCAGCGGCGGCGCCTCCGTGACGGTCCAGGCGGTGCTGCGGCATCTGGGGGCGGCGGTGACGGTGATCTCCCGTTCCGGCCCGGACAACTACGAAAACCTGGACCGGCACCGGAACGCGGCCATTCTGGTCAACACCACCCCCGTGGGCATGTACCCCAAAACCGGCGACACCCCCGGGGATCTGGCCCGCCTGCCCCATCTGGAGGCCGTCCTGGACGTGGTCTACAACCCGGCCCGGACGCGGCTGATTCTGGACGCCCAGGCCCGGGGGATCCCCTGCGAATCGGGCCTCTACATGCTGGTGGGCCAGGCGGCCCGGGCCAGCGAGCTGTGGACCGGCCGGGAGGTTCCGCCGGAGCAGCTGGAGCAGGTCTGGCGGGCCGTGGGGGCGTCCATGGAGAACCTGGTTCTCATCGGCATGCCCGGCAGCGGCAAGTCCACCGTGGGACAGGCCCTGGCCCAGGCCCTGGGCCGGCCCTTTGTGGACGCGGACACAGAACTGACCCGCCGCATCGGCCCCATTCCGGACTTTTTTGCCGCCCACGGCGAAGCGGCCTTCCGCCGGGAGGAGACGAAGATTCTGGCGGAGCTGGGGGCCAGATCGGGCCTGGTGCTGGCCACCGGCGGCGGCTGCGTCACGGTGGCGGAAAACTACGACCTGCTGCACCAGAACGGCTCCATCCTCTGGCTGCGGCGGGATCTGGACAAGCTGCCCACCGATGGCCGCCCCGTGAGCCAGCGGGACGGCGTGGCGGCCATCTACCAGCGGCGCAAACCCCTCTATGAACGCTTCGCCGACCGGATCGTGGACAACAACGGCCCGGTGGAGGAAACGGTGGAACAGATTTTGCAGGCACTCTGATTTTGCTGCGCACCCCAATACCTCCCCTACAATAGGGGAGGTGCTGAGCGAAGCGAAACGGAGGGGTGTCAAGATTTCTATCTTCGTTGGCAGGTGCAAACAACATTTGACAGCTTGACACCCCTCCGGCCCTTCGGGCCACCTCCCCTATTGTAGGGGAGGTATTCGGGGTGCATTCCACAAGGCAGCCCCACAGACAGAAAGGAGCATCTCCCATGAAACGCATTCTCGTCCTGAACGGACCCAACCTCAATCTCCTGGGCATCCGGGAGCCGGGGATCTACGGCTCTGAGAGCTACGCCGCCCTGGTGGCCATGATCGAGGAAAAGGCAAAAGCCCTGGGCGTTTCCGTGGAGGTCCGGCAGACCAACCACGAGGGCGTCCTGGTGGACTGGATCCAGGAGGCCCTGGGGCAGTTCGACGGCATCGTCATCAACCCGGCGGCCTACACCCACACCAGCGTGGCCATCCTGGACGCCGTCAAGGCCGTGGGCCTGCCCACGGTGGAGGTTCACATCTCCGACGTCAGCAAGCGGGAGGATTTCCGCCAGGTCAGCTACATTCGCGCCGCCTGCGTCAAAACCATCGCCGGTCACGGATTCCAGGGATACCTGGAGGCCATGGAAGTTCTTTGTAAATAGATGATTTCCCCCGGCGTCTGTCATTGCGAGCCTCCGCAGGAGGCGTGGCAATCCGCGCCCCTTGCAGGCAGTTCATTCGGAAGGACGGATTGCCGCGTCGCTTCGCTCCCCGCAATGACAGAGGAAGAACAAAGGCCGCAGCAACCTGTCGACTGCGTCTCAATTCTGCATTCTGCATTCTAACAGATGGAGGTTTATTATGTTTTCTCAGCAACTGATCGATTTCGGCCGCAAGCCCAACGTCATCCGGGAGTTGTCCGCCTATGCCGGGCGGCGCAAGCAGGAGATCGGACCGGAGAATGTCTTTGATTTCTCCATCGGCTCGCCCAACGTCCCGGCACCGCCCCAGGTGCACGCCGCCATGCTGGACCTGCTCACCAACGCCGATCCCGTGGCCATCCACGCCTACACCGGCGCCTCCGGCGCCCTGGAAACCCGGCAGGCCATCGCCGATTCCATCACCCGCCGCTTCGGCCACCATGTGGATCCCGAGGGCGTGTTCGTCACTGCCGGCGCCTCCGGCGCCCTGGCCATGGCCCTGAAGGGCCTGACCAATCCCGGCGACGAGGTCATCATCTTCAAGCCCCACTACATGGAATACCTGATCTACACCGAGGCCTACGGCGCCGTGCCCGTGGTGGTCTCCACGGAGGAGGGCTCCTTCCAGCTGGATCCGGATAAGCTGGAGGCCGCCATCACGGAGAAAACCCGGGTGGTCATCCTCAACTCCCCCAACAACCCCGCCGGCGTGGTCTACACCGCCGACCGCCTGCGGGCCGTGACGGGCCTCATGGCCCGGAAGCAGCGGGAGTACGGCCATCCCATCTTCCTGCTTAGCGACGAGCCCTACCGGGAGCTGTCCTACGGCGCCGAGGTGCCCTGGCTCATGGACTACTACGACAACACCCTGGTGTGCTACTCCTATTCCAAGACCCTGTCCATCCCCGGCGAACGCATGGGCTATCTGGCCATCTGCCGCCGGTGCGCCTGCTTTGCCGACGTGCTGGACGCCTGCGCCGGCGCGGCCCGGGCCCTGGGCCATATCTGCGCCAGCAACCTGTATCAGCGGGTGATCACCCGGTGCGTGGACGTGGTGGCCGACGTGGACTACTACCGCCAGAACCGGGATCTGCTGGTGAGCGGCCTGGAGGACATGGGCTTCACCTGCGTCCGGCCCGACGGCGCGTTCTATCTGTTCCTGAAGTCGCCCACGGCGGACTCCATGGAGTTCTGCCAGAAGGCCAAGGAATACGAGGTCATGGTGGTTCCGGGCCACGATTTCGGTGTTCCGGACTATCTGCGGGTCAGCTACTGCGTGGCCCGGGAGACCATCGAACGGAGCATGCCCGCCTTCCGGAAGCTGGCGGACTTCTACGGGCTGAAGAAATAAATGCGTATACTGTACTGCACCATGGCTCCCCTGCAATCGGGGAGCCATTTTTGTGCGCAGCAGTTTATGGCTCCCCTGCGTAAGGGGCCGACGGCAGAAAGTCAAGCAAGTGCAACACATTCAAAGAAAACTTCGGCAGGCGTTT
>CAMBCW010000218.1 GCA_945864925.1 uncultured Clostridia bacterium | reverse complement strand
CCGGTGGGCGGAGCGGGACATCTTCTAGCTGTGGTATCAGGTTTTGGATGACGGGCGGTATGAGAACATCCGCTTCGTGGACACCGCCTATACCTGGGAAGACCTCCAGCTGGAGCCCGCTCTGAAAGCCGGCCTCCAGGCAGTCTGCGCCCAGGTGGAACACCAGGGCCTGGTGCTGGACGAATGGGGCCTGCGGCGGCGGTATCCCTACGGCCGCTGCGTGTCCGTGCTGATGTCCGGTCCTCCGGGCACCGGTAAGACCATGACCGCCCAGGTGCTGGCCTCGCGGCTGGGCCTGGAGCTGTACAAGGTGGACCTGTCCCAGATCGTGGACAAGTACATCGGCGAGACGGAAAAGCGTCTGAAGCAGGTCTTTGACCAGGCGGAGAAGAGCAACATGATCCTCTTTTTCGACGAGGCGGACGCCCTGCTTGGCAAGCGCAGCGAGGTCAAGGACGCCAAGGACAAGTACGCCAATACCGAGGTGGCCTACCTCCTCCAGCGGATGGAGGAGTACCAGGGCATCGTCCTGATGGCCACCAACCAGGCCGGCAGCATGGACGCCGCCTTCGTCCGGCGGTTCCGCTACCACCTGGTATTCACCCTGCCGGACGAGGCCCTGCGCCGCAAGATCTGGGAGGATGCCCTGGCGGGTATCCCGTCGGCGGGCATCCAGCTGGACTATCTGGCACGCCAGTTCCAGCTCTCCGGCGCCCAGATCAAAAACATCGCCCTCAACGGCGCCTACCGCGCCGCGGCGGACGGAGGCGTCCTCCGCATGGACCATCTGGTCCGGGCAATTTTCCAGGAACTGCAAAAGGAGGGCAAGGTCATGCTGGCCAGCGAATTCGGCGAGTATGGCGTGATGCTCAGTGAATTTTTGGCAGAAACAGGGCCGTCCATACCCTGAATACAATAGGAGGTGCGCCATGTCTCATATGTATGCTGAACCTGCTCAGGAGCAGCAGCGGGAGACTGCCTTCTCTGACAAGCAAACAGAAACCTTAGCCCCCTCCCGTCCTCCTGTCGTCTGTGCTGCGCCTCCCGGTGCACCCCAGGGCGGCCTGCTGGACTGGTTCCGGGAAAAATTCTCCAAACAGGAACAGCCGGACGAGGGCCAGCAATGGGAAGAAAACGAGTACGGCGAGGTGAACCCCGCCTATGTCACGGACAAACCTGACCCAGGCAGTCCCCTGGCTCCGATGGTCCAGAACTATACCCAGGAGGGGCCCGGACAGGCGCCGGTCTTTGAGACCCACAGTTTCATGCCCAGCGCAAGTGTGGACAATGAGAGCGCGATGCATCTTCACAGCTTCATCGGCCTGCGCTTCACTCAGCTGGACCCCGTCACCACCCGGTATACCCGGAAGCGGCTGAAAGTAGGCTTCGGCGGCGGCGGGAAACCCGTTGCCGACCACGGCAAGCTGATGGACGACAGCAATACTCAGGCAGATATGTCCTCGGAGACCCCCATCACCCGGGACCAGCTGGAATCGGTGATGATGAGCATTCCCGACATGGCAAAAGAACCCTACAATGTTGTTGCCCACAATTGCAACCACTTCACCCAGGCCATCGCCGCCATGGTGGGCGCGACCATTCCAGCGCAGCTCCACGACACGGTCCTGGGACCGGCGGGCGCTTACAAGAATCTGGCCAATGCCGCGGAGCAGGGCCAGCAGGGCCGCACCCGGTTCTTCCAGGGCGGAGGCATGGGCAGCGGGAGACAGTCCCAGATGGCCGGCGGACAGGAAAGTAAGATCATCACCGATTTTGAAGGTCTGGCACAGTCGGCAGCCCGTTGGGACGGCCTTCCCTTTCTGCTGTACCCCAGTCTGAAAAATGCCGCTCAACAGGTGGCGCAGGCGGCGGCACCCATGGGCCGCTTTTTGAACAGCGGATTTTCCATCGAGTCCCCCGCCGATGCCGACGCGCTGGAGGCTGCCACCGATACAGCCGCAGAAAAGGCGGATGAACTGATCAAACTGCGCCTTTGGAAGGGGCATCCACGGGTCAACATCACCGCCATGAAGGTCATCGCCATGGCGGAGCGGCTCCACAGCACCTTCCTGCCGGAAAAACGGGCCATCACCAGCTATTCCCAGCAGGAGTTGGATGCCAGCCTGCACCAGAGGACCAAGCAGGAGGAGGATGCGCAGAAGGAAGGCAAAAAGGCCATCAGCAATCAATCGCTGTTTGTTTTCGGCAATACATCGCTTACCGGAGCAGGAGATATTTTCCTGCAGTCCATGGGCCTGATGCCGATCGATCTGATCCAGCAGCACACCATGGGGACCGGCAAGCCGCTGGTGCGGTGCGTGGCGCTTCTGCGGCAAGTCGCAGGGGCCTTGACCGGTGAGGACGGCATGGGCGTCAACAACTATCTCATCTCCTTTTTCCAGGGGCGGGAGAATCTGACCAACGCACAATTGGGCGCCCTGGCCACACAGACCATGCTGGATGTGCTGTGTCTGAAAGCGACAGAGGTCAACAGTCCTCTGGCCCACGACCTGCAGCTGACCCGCAACAACGCCGGAAGAATTGCCGCGGATCGGGATGATGACAGTCTGGACAATGAATCCAACGAATACACCCGGGGGACCATCCTGAACTTCACCGGAAAGCGCAATGCACCTCAGAACGAGAACCAGCGGAGTTATCAGGAGAACAAGCAGCACCTGCTGGATCTGGTCAACACCATGGAGGTAACCTTTGCCACAAAATTTGAAGCAGTTCGCGCCCGCGCGGCGGCAGAATCAGCCGAACAGAGCGCATCGGAGGGATGATAATGGGAACAATCCTGCACGCCGATAAAACGGAAGAACAGAAAACCGCTGAAGTCAGCACCAATATTGCGGGCCGCAGCCTGTCCTCCCGCCCCATCCGCACCGGCGTGGACGCCTTTTCTGCCGGGACGGACACCTTTTTCGGCCGGGACGCCTTCGCCAGTGCCCCCGCCGTGACCGCCTCTGCCCCCATGGGCGCGGAGCAGGGCGGTCTGCTGAGCTGGTTCAAGGGGATGTTCGGCAAGTCCGGGGACGCAGAGGACTCTGTCCCGGAGCAGGAAGCATCTGAAACGGACGCCCAGCAGGAGCTCACCCAGAACAATGATCCGCAAAAGGAACTGGACGACGCGGCGGAAGCGCTGCGCACCTCCAAGAAGTGGGGATTGCTCGGGAACTCCGACAAATTTGTGAATGTCTCCGCTGCCATTCATACGTCTGTCGGAAAGCTCAACACCACGCTCAGCGGCGACCTGGCGCAGGATCAGGATATTCTTGGGGAAATCACCGCTTCCTTCCGGAAACTGATCGATGCCTGCGATGATTATATCACCAGCCATGATCCCTCAACGGACCGGGGCAAGCACCGCCAGGCCATCGTCCGCCAGGTGCGGGAGCTGGCCGCGAAGGACCTGGCAGGCTTTGCCTTCTATATGTCATCTCCAGACCAGGGTGAGCGTGTTACCAACGCCATAGATATTCTGAAGAAATCCCGTCAGCGCACCCTTCAGCTTGTGGACAAAAACGAGGAAGATCTGGAGCATGTGGGCGGCTCCGCCAGCTATATCGCAAAAATCGAGCCGGGCATGCTGACCGATGAAAATGCCTCCGGCTTTTTCAAGGAGGATGAGGTCTATACCTGTCTCTTATACACATCTGACGCTGCCGACGATATGCAGT
>CAMBCW010000217.1 GCA_945864925.1 uncultured Clostridia bacterium | reverse complement strand
CCGCCATTTGGTCGGAATTTGCCGGCGAAACCCCTGATTTTTCAACGTTTTTGTGCATATGTCAAAAACAGCGGATCCACCATCGGTGCCGGTGGATCCGCTGAGTGGAAATGCTATGCTCTTCCATAGAGCCGGGTCATCTCACAGATCTCCTTTGCCAGGGTCTCCGTGAGCTGTCCCTTGGCGAGGCGCCAGCGCCAGTTCTTGCCATCGGTGGTGCCGGGATGGTTCATCCGGGCGCCCTCGCCCAGCTCCAGCCAGTCCTGCATCTGGGCCACAAACAGCTCCGCCACGGAGCCCATACCGGCCCGAATGACAGCGCGGCAGATGCTCTCGGCCGGCCCCTTGGCCAGATAGCGCACGGCATAGTCATAATCCTCGGGGGAGGTTGCCTCCGACCACTGGACCAGCGTCTCGTTGTCGTGGGTGCCGGTGTAGCAGACGCAGTTGCTGTTATAATTGTGGGGCAGGTAGTCGCTCGGCTCCCGGGAGTCGAAGGCGAACTCCAGCACTTTCATGCTGGGGAAACCGGACTTCTTCACCAGGGCGATAACCTCCGGCGTCATAAAGCCGAGGTCTTCCGCGATGAACCGCAGGTCCGGCAGTTCCCGCTTGATGGCCCGGATCAGATTCATGCCGGGGCCCTTGACCCAGACGCCGTTCCTGGCCGTCTCTTCGCCGTAGGGGACGGACCAGTAGCTCTCAATGCCGCGGAAGTGGTCGATGCGCACGACGTCAAACAGAGACGCCGCAGCGCGCATCCGCTGAATCCACCAGCGGTAGCCGTCCTTTTTCATGCGGACCCAATCATAGAGGGGATTGCCCCAGAGCTGGCCGTCCGCAGAGAAGTAGTCCGGCGGCACGCCGGCCACGCACTTGGGCCGACGCTCCTTGTCGAGCTGGAAGCTGCGGGGATTGGACCAGACATCGGCAGAGTCCAGCGGGACATAGATCGGCACGTCGCCGATGATCTCCACGCCGTGGGCATGGGCATAGTTCCGCAGGGCCTTCCACTGGACAAAGAATTCATATTGCAGGAACCGTTGGAACTCGATCTCATCCTCCAGCTCCTCCTGATAGTGTTCCATGGCCTCGGGCTTTTGGAACCGGATGTCCTCCGGCCACTCGCTCCAGGGCGCGCCGCCGAAATGGCTCTTGAGCGCCATGAACAGGGCGTATTCATCCAGCCAGAACCGCTCCTCCTCCGCAAAGCTGGCGATGGAGGACTCCTGTGCCCGGAACCGGGCAAAGGCCTTTTTCAGCACCGACAGCCGCTGTTCAAACAGGATGCCATAGTCCGTCCGGGCCGGGTCTTCAAACCAGGTCACGGCAGAGATCTCCTCCGGCTGCAGCAGTCCCTCGTCCACCAGCAGGTCCAGGTCGATCAGATAGGCGTTGCCCGCGGCCGTCGAGAAGGTCTGGTACGGCGAATCGCCATAGCCCGTAGGACCGACCGGAAGAATTTGCCAAAAGCGCTGGCCTGCCGCCTGTAAAAAGTCAACAAACTGGTAGGCCGCCTTCCCCAGGGTCCCGATCCCGTAGGGGCTTGGCAGAGATGTGATGTGCATCAAGATACCGCTGCTTCGCATGGTTTCGAATCCTCTTTCATTTCAACGTTTCGACTTGTTTGACGCTTTCATAGATGGTCAGCACATAGGGTACGGTGAGATGTCTGGACGGCGCGCCGTCGATGGCATCCAGCAGAATCCGAACGCAGGCGCTGGCCATTTCATCGGTCTGCTGCCGGACCGTCGTCAGCTTGGGCATATAGAACTGCCCCACAGGCAGACCGTCGAAGCCGACGACAGAGATGTCCTCCGGCACCCGGAGGCCGTGGTCACAGATGCAGCGAATGGCGCCGATGGCCAGCACGTCGGCCATGGCGAACACCGCCGTCACCTGGGTTCCGCAGGTGTCCAGCACCCGTTCCATGGAGGCATAGCCGCCCTGCAGGGAGAAGCGGGTCGTCTCATAGCTGCGCAGTGCCGTCTCCGAATCCCGTCGGATGGCCCGGATGCAGCCCTCATACCGCAGGTGGCTGATCTCGGACACCGTGCAGTCGCCGCCGATGACGGCGATCTCCCGGTGTCCCTGCTCCATGAGATAGGAAATGGCAGAACGGGCGGCGGCCACGTCGTCCGTACTCACGCTGGAGAGATTGGCAAAGCCCAGGCTGGCCGCCGTGTTGGTCACCAACACGGCGGGAACCTGTATCTCACCGAAGTCAGCCAGGAAATTTTCACTGGTTCCGCCCAGGAACAGGATTCCGACGGGCTTCTTTTCCCGGCAGAGCTGAAGCGCACAGTGGACCTCGTTTTCGTCCTCGTCGATGTAGTGGAGAATCAGCGGGTAGTCCGTTTCGGCCACGCGGGCCTGGATCTGCTCCACCAACTGGGCGAACAGCTCATTCGCCCGGCCCTTGACGATGACGACAATGGAGTTGCTCCGCTGCTGCTTCAGATTTTTGGCATTGCTGTTGAGTTCAAAACCGGCCTCCTTGACGATGGCCATAATGGTTTCCCGCGCCTTTTCGCTGACATTGGGCTGGTTGTTGAGAACACGGGATACCGTGCCCAGGGAATAGCCCGACAGGCGGGCCAGGTCTTTGATTGTCATAGGGGGAACATCCTCAGTGTTTTTGCTTGTTATCCCTTGACCGCGCCGGCTGCCACACCCTTGATGATGTACTTCTGGCAGAAGAGATAGACAATGATGATCGGCAGGATTGCCATCATGATGATGGCCATGGTGGCGCCCAGATCGACGGTGCCGTAGCTGCCCTTCAGATACTGGACGTGGATGGGGATGGTTCTGTACTCCGTGATGTCCAACACCAGATAGGGCAGGAGATAGTCGTTCCAGACCCACATCAGTTCCAGAATGCCGACGGAGATCAGGGTGGGCTTCAGCATGGGCAGGACAACCCGGAAGAAGGTACGCACCGGGCCGCAGCCGTCGATGGCCGCCGCCTCCTCAATCTCCAAAGGCAGGCCCTTGACGAAGCCGACAAACATGAAGATCGCAAGGCCGGCGCCGAATCCCAGATAGATGACCGGGATGGTCCAGGGCGTGTTGAGATGCAGCTTGTCCGCAGTATCCGTCAGGGTGAACATGACCATCTGGAAGGGGACGATCATGGAGAACAGGCAGAGATAGTAGAAGAAGTTGGCAAAGCGGCTGCCGACGCGGGCGATATACCAGGCCGCCATGGAGCAGCACAGCAGAATCAGCACCGTGGACACGACGGAGATCCACACGCTGTAGCCTGCGGACTTCAGGAATGGATAGTTGCCGAAGGTCAGGCCCTTGACGTAGTTGGCCATGCCGACAAAGGTGTCCTTGACCGGCAGAGCGAAAGCGCTCATGTTAATGGAATCATTGCTCTTTACGGAGTTGATAACAACCTCAAAAATGGGGACGATCCAGAGCAGGCAGAGGACAGCAAAGACGATGGTCAGAATGGTGCTGCCAGTGGAATAGCGCTTCACTTTCATTACTGCTGAACCTCCTTTTTCCGGGTCATATACTGCTGGGTCAGAGCCAGAACCGCGACCAGGATGAAGAACACCACTGCCTTGGCCTGGGCGACGCCGTGGTACTTGTTGCTGATATTATACGTCGAATAGATGTTCTGCGCCAACAGTTCGGATGTATTGATCTTGATCTTGTTTACCTTATCAATGAGCTGGGGC
>CAMBCW010000216.1 GCA_945864925.1 uncultured Clostridia bacterium | reverse complement strand
ACACACTGCATATCGTCGGCAGCGTCAGATGTGTATAAGAGACAGGCTGTATACGGACTATGACACCAACTTCTCCCAGGTGGATACCACCTCCATTCTGAACCGTGTGGACGCCGCCAAAAAGCTCAATCCGGATGTGATCGTCGCCATGCTCCACTGGGGCAGCGAATATGACTTCACTGTCAGCAGCACCCAGGAAGAGATCACGAACCTGCTGTTCAAGAACGGTGTGGATGTCATTCTGGGCTCCCACAGCCATTTTGTCGGTCCCATGAAGATGATGGAAGTGGAAACCACCGATGGTGAAAAGAAGAACTGCTTTGTGGCTTACAGCCTCGGCAATTTTATCTCGGCCATGACCAAGCAGTATACGCAGGAAAGTGTCATTCTGAACCTGGAATTTACCAAGGATGGAAAGACCGGCAAGACCACCATCTCCGATGCCAGCTATACGCCCTTGTATATCCTGGACCGCGGGGAAGGCGCAGAAAAGCGTTATGAGGTCCTCCCCATCCGGGCCGCCATTCAAACAGACCTGTTCCAGGATTATGAGTCTGTCATGTCGGCAGCCATCGATAACCTCAAAGCCAACACCCAGTCCGAGTATGACTCCGGGAAATAAATGCTAGTCCCTTCCAATCACTGCCGTGAAATCCGTTCATTTCACGGCGGTGATTTTTTTCCAACCGCCGGTTGAACCGGTTCCCGTGGGAACTCAACTGTCCCGTCATTGAAAACAGGCCGCCATTCTTCTATACTGAATTCAGTTCAAAGGAAAGGAAGATCGAAATGGAAACCATCACCTTGGGAAAAAGCATCCTGCAGCAGCGGAAGAAAAAAGGGCTGACCCAGGAATCCCTGGCGAATATGTTGGGTGTAAGCAATCAGGCCGTATCGAAATGGGAGGCAGATCAATGCTGTCCGGATGTTCAGCTGCTCCCGGCTTTGGCCGATGTGTTTGAAATCTCTCTGGATGCATTATTTGGCCGGGAACGCCCGCCCCAGATCATAATCCACAGCCTGCCGTGGGAAGATGACAATCGGCTGCGGGCAGTCCTCTATATCGGCCGCCAGCTGCGGCAGCATCAGCTCTTTGAACGGTATCAGAAAGAAAAGGCACTGGTGGAATTTCACTATTCCGGTCCTGCACTGGATATAAGCAGCGAATTTTCCGTGGTGTGTGAAAACTGCCTCATCGAAGGCAGCGTGACAGCCGGAGACGGAATTTCCTGCGGGGAGGTCCACGGAAATGTCAAGGCCGGGGACAGTGTGCAGTGTGGGAACGTGGGTGGCAGCGTCACAGCCGGGGACGGCATTACCTGCGGCAATATCCACGGCAGCGCCAGTGCCGGTGACAGCATCCGCTGCTCACAGATCGGCGGAAACGCCAAGGCCGGAGACGGCATTCACATTCATACATAGAAAATGACCCAGGTACCGAAAATTCGGCGCCTGGGTTCTGCTTCCTATTCAGAAAACACAACGGTGGCGTGAAGATTGGCCGCATTGTCTCCGCAGATGTTCACCACATGGCGGCCGCCGTCCGTATGGTAATAGCAATGCAGCGGTTCGCCCAAAAGCAGCTGCTTATGATAGTATACAGAGACTTCCCGGAAGGACTGTGCCGCAATATCGTCCGGCAGCGCCTCCCTGGCATAGTCCAAATAGACCAGATTGTTGACATGGTGGTTTGTGTCCAGATCGCGCCGCAGGACTTTCCCGGCAAAACGTTCTTCCCCCAGGCCGTGGGGCGCTTTGGGCAGCGGTTCCTCAAAGACATCACGCGGCGTCAGGTCATAGAGCGCCGCAATTTCCGGCGTGATTTTGGAAACACGTCCGGTATCCGCATGAACCAAAACCCAGTTTGAGGACCCGACCGCGACCGCGTTTCCTGCGGTGCTGCGCAGTTCAAAATTGCGGACGGAGGTCAGGCGCTCCATGGATCTGGGCCAGGTCAACACGTCCACATGGTCGTTCCAGGCCGCCTCCCCCGTCAGCTTCACATGCCACTGGACCAGCATTCAGATCAGCCTGGTCTGCGACAGATCCGCGATGGAGTTGCCGACCTGATCTGCATGGAGAATCGCAGCCTCCTGCATACAGCTCATGGCCCCCTGCAGTGTCAGCTGCATATTATCGTCAATATCGTGGTATGAAACTCTGGTATGAAATGTATAGATGCTCAATATAAAGCCTCCTTTTGCCGGCCGTCCGCTATTGCGTTTTCCCCCTTTTTTCGATAGAATATAGGGTGAGGAGATGAAATTATGCAGAATTCCATTGGACAGAGTGATGAGAAATTCCAAAAAATGACACAGACGCCGATTCCCAGCCTGATTATCAGGCTCGGCCTTCCGACCATTGCCAGTATGCTGATCACCAGCATCTACAACATGACCGATACCTATTTTGTCGGGACTCTCGGGAAAAGCGCCTCCGGCGCCATTGGCGTGGTGTTCAGCCTGATGGCAATCTTCCAGGCCTTCGGATTCATGTTCGGCCATGGCTCCGGCAGCATTATTTCCAGGCAGCTTGGACAGCATAACCATGAAAGCGCCAGCCGTTTTGCTTCCACAGGATTTTTCCTCTCCCTTGCCGTTGGGGTCGTCATTGGCATTGCCGGACTCTGTTTCCAGACGCCTTTGATGTATTTTCTGGGCAGCACCGATACCATTCTTCCCTACGCCAGGGATTACGCATTTTATATCCTTTTGGCCGGGCCTTTCTTTACGGGCAGCTGCGTGCTCAACAACATCCTCCGCTATGAAGGCATGTCCTTCTACGCCATGCTGGGATTGGTTTCCGGTGCCATCCTGAACATGCTGCTGGACCCGCTGTTTATCCTGGCTCTTGGCATGGGAACAGCCGGCGCCGGCATCTCCACAGCCCTCTCCCAGGTGATCAGCTTTGGCATCCTGCTGTCTGTCTTTCTCTCCGGCCGCACCGACAGCCGGCTCCGTTTCCGCAGCATCACGAATCAGTTCCACGACGTCTGGCTCATTGTCTCCACCGGCTTCCCCTCTCTGATCCGGCAGGGCCTGGGCAGCCTCTCCGCGCTGCTGCTCAATCATCAGGCCGGCATCTACGGAGACGCAGCCGTGGCCGCCATGAGTATTGTCGGGCGTATCAGCCAGTTTGTGTTCTCTGTCAATGTCGGCATTGGCCAGGGCTTTCAGCCAGTTGCCTCATTCAATTACGGTGCAAAACGCTACAGCCGCGTCCGAAGTGGCTTCTGGTTTGCCACTTTTCTCAGCGAACTATTGCTTGCACTGCTTTCCCTGGCCTGTTTGCTGTTTTCCGCGCCGCTGGTGCAGCTGTTCCAAAGCGACGCCGGCGTCGTGGAGATCGGCATCCCCGCGCTTCGGTTCCAATGCATCGCCTGTCTGTTCCTGCCCTTCACCACATGCGGCAATATGATGTTTCAGAGCGTCGGTCACTCCGGGAAAGCCTCCCTGCTGGCAACCTTGCGCAACGGGATTTTCTTCATTCCGCTGATTCTTCTGCTCCCCATGGCCTGGGGCCTGTCCGGCGTGCAGCTGGCACAGCCTGTCAGCGATGTTCTCTCTTTCCTTGTGACCCTTCCCATGGTGCTCCAGTTCCTGCGCGCTTTACCCAAGCAGGATCTTCCCGCTTAGGCGCATTGCCAGTCCTTGCAGACATCGACCCAGCCCCTGTCTCTTATACACATCTCCGAGCCCACGAGACGTAGAGGAATC
>CAMBCW010000215.1 GCA_945864925.1 uncultured Clostridia bacterium | reverse complement strand
GAGCTCCTGTGCAGGGCGATGCGTCAGAGTCACCTGTGTTCCGATGTCCGTGAAACTATCACGTTGCTGCAGTTTCTCCGTCAGGCAGGCCATGGCATCCAGAACAGCTTCCCTGGGCTGCTGCCCCAAATAGAACAGCTCCATCCGGGAGCTGGCTAAAATCCGGTTCCATTGGCTGAACAAGCACCCTGGCGTCAGACCATCCAGCGTCTCCTTCTCCCCCAGCCGCGGCACCGCGTAAGCCTCTCCTGCGCACATATGATGAAGCAGACGGGAAACCGCGTAAGAGCGCTTCTCGTTGATTTTTGCATCGATGGTGTTGGCAAGATTTTGCTTCTCTCCTACCACAAAGTCCTCCACAAAGCCATCTGCGCCTCTACACGGCTCAAAAAGAAGCTCCTGGAGAAATTCTATCATTGGTGCAAAAACCGGTTCTGACTCGCTGTAGCGGTCTTCCAGGAAATCCGCATACAGGCCCGTGGTCTGTACCTCTCCCTTTTTCCGCACCAACGTGCCCACACTGGCGCCATAGAGCGTATCCAGCCGTTGAGAAACAGCCTGCATATTGGGATAGCTCCGGCATCCCCGCAGCAAAACGCTGGGCAGCAGAGCATTGGCAGCAGCGGATTCCCGGGCCAGGGGACGCAGAAAATTGATGCTGAAACATCCTGTTTTAAAGCGGTCTGTCTGTACCAGGTTGAGCCAGACGCCAGGCAATAATTCCAATCGTTCCGTGGTCATAGCAACCGTCCTTTCATGAAATATTATTATACACTACTTTTACACAAATGTAAAATAATACTCTTGTGGTTTCCGGCAAATTCATGTAAACTATAGGATGATCAATTTGTACTGAAATTCACGGAGGCTTTTATGCAGTGGCTTGAACTGACCATACAAACTTCATCTTCCGGCATCGATCTTGTGGCTGAGCGTCTGACCGTTTTGGGTTATGACAGCTTTATCATAGACGATCAGGCAGATTTTAATGATTTTCTTGAGCATAACAAGCAGTACTGGGATTATGTGGATGAGGAGCTGTCCCAGCGGATGCAGGGCATCTCTCAAATCCGACTCTATCTGGAGGACGGCCCTTCCGCTATGGAGGCTGTCAGTGAACTGCGCAGTCAAATGCACCTGCTGCACAGCCAATATCCAAAGGCTGATCTCGGCACTCTGGAAATCAGCCTTGCCAATCTCCAGGATGAGGATTGGGAAAATAATTGGAAGCAGTATTATCAGCCCCTGCCTATTGGAGAAAAACTTTTGGTTGTTCCCCAATGGCTGACGCCGGATAATCCGGACGGCCGTCTGCCGGTTCTGCTGGATCCCGGCATGATTTTCGGCACCGGTGCCCATGCGTCCACGCAGATGTGCATGATTGCCCTGGAGCAGGCTGTGCACGGCGGTGAAAGCGTCATCGATCTGGGCAGCGGCAGCGGCATTCTTTCCATAACGGCGCTGCTCTTGGGTGCTTCTCACGCCACCGGCGTGGACATCGATCCCAAAGCAGAGGACATCGCACGGGAAAACGCATCCATCAACGGGCTCGGTCCGGACCGCTTTACTGCCGTTACTGGCGACGTGATTGCAGATCAAGCCATGATGGATCGGCTGGCCGGCAGCTATGATCTCGTACTGGCAAATATCGTGGCAGATGTCATCATTCCCCTGTCCCCTCTGGTTCCACGCTTTCTGAAGTCCGACGGGTTGTTTATTTGCTCCGGTATTCTGGAGCAGCGGCTGGAAGAGGTACGCAGCGCAATCATCGAAGCCGGCTTGAAGATTGTATCTGTGCAAATGATAGAAGATTGGTGCCAGATAACAGCCTGTCTGGCGCAAGGAGGCTGATATTTTGCGGCTCTTTTCCTATCGAAATAAGCGCAGAGCAAAGCAAATTCTGATTGCGCTGGCGGTCATTCTCGGCGTTGTGCTGCTGTTCTGCGTCTGTCGTTTTATCTATCTGCAGCGTTTCCTTGTTTATACGGGCGATTCTGTGAAACTGGATTACAGCCAATCGCTGGAGAAGTCCCCTGAGACAGAGGGACCCGCGTGGGATCCCGCAACCGTGGAAATTGTGACAAAAGATCCCGTCGTGCCTGCCTCCGCTGCTGCCGATGAGCCTATGAAGCCTGTGTCTGGCTATTACATCACCACAGAAATGCTTTTGGATATGGACACCGTCAACAGCACCATGGCAGCCCAGGAAACACCCCAGACTGTGATGCTGGATCTCAAAAGCATCTACGGCAACTTCTATTATTCCTCCGGAACACCCGGTGCTGTAACCTCCAGCGCGGACACAAAAGCAATCGATGCGTTAATTGACCGCCTGGCCCAGCAGGATGGTCCCTATCTCATTGCCCGCATTGCCTCCCTGTCCGACACCAATTTCGCCCTGGCCCATCAGTCCTGCGGCCTGCCGCTGCGCTCCGGTGCGCTTTGGATGGACGAGCACGGCTGCTACTGGCTGGATCCCATGGAGGAGACCGTACAGGAGTATCTGGCTTCCATCGCGCAGGAACTGGCTTCCATGGGATTTGACGAAGTTGTATTTGATGATTTCCGCATCCCGGAAAGCGGCAACATAATCTATCAAAGTGAGTTGTCCCGGGAGGATGCCGCAGCCGAGGCCGCAAAGGCCATCCGTACCCTGCTGGAGGATACGCCCATCCGTGTCAGCTTCAACTCCTCCAACGCCGGCGTGGCGGAAAGCTCCGACCGGATTTATCTGGTCACAGAAGACGGCTCCGCCGTAGCCGGTCTGGTGGAGAGTCTCCAGGACAGCCTGGAGGACCCTGCTGCCCAGATTGTATTTTTAACACCATCCCGCGATACACGCTTTGAGGGATACGGCCTTCTCCGTCCCTTGATTGAGGCACGGGTAGAGTAAAAGGAAGCGCTCACTGCAGTCCCAGCAGTGAGCGCTTCCTTTTTGCACTTTTTATGCTTTATACCCGTTTC
The DNA here is from genome assembly GCA_945864925.1 of uncultured Clostridia bacterium. Lineage (GTDB taxonomy): Bacteria > Bacillota > Clostridia > Oscillospirales > Oscillospiraceae > Avoscillospira. The sequence goes on along the minus strand of CAMBCW010000215.1, from coordinate 766 downwards.
CACTTTGCGCCGCCGGGGACGTCGGTAAGTTCGATGCCCTGGGCCTTCAGCTCATCGCGGATGCGATCGGCTTCGGCAAAATTTTTGGCCTTTTTGGCGTCCTGCCGGGCCTGAATCAGGGCCTCCACGGCAGGATCGGATTCGCCGGATTCACTGAGGATCGCGAATCCGCCAGCCTTGGGCGCGGCAGCCAGCTCCTGACGTTTTTTGTCCGCCTTGGCGATCAGATCCAGCCCCAACACCCGGTCGAAGTCTGCCAGAACGGCCAGTTTGGTACGGTCATTGGTCTTATATTTCAAGGCGTCATAGACAGCTGTAATGGCCAGAGACGTGTTCAGATCATTGTTCAGCGCATTCAGGAACTTTTCCCGCAGGGCGTCAAACGCCGCCTGATCAAGTTCTCCGTCATCCTTGGGATTCAGCGCGGCAATCTTTGCCACCATCTTGCCGTAAGTCACCACTGCATTGTCCAGGTTTTCAAAGGAGAACACCAGATTCTTGCGATAGTGGGACTGGAGGCAGAACAGACGGTATGCCAGAGGATCATAACCTTTGCTCTCCAGCAGACTGACCGTCAGGAATTCGCCCTTGGATTTGGACATTTTTCCGTTGTTGGTATTCAAATGGTGGACATGCATCCAGTAGTTGCACCACTTGTGGCCCAGATAGGACTCGGACTGGGCAATTTCGTTGGTGTGATGGGGGAAGGCATTGTCGATACCGCCGCAGTGGATATCCAGATCCTCGCCCAGGTGCTTCATGGAGA
>CAMBCW010000214.1 GCA_945864925.1 uncultured Clostridia bacterium | reverse complement strand
GAGATTCCTCTACGTCTCGTGGGCTCGGAGATGTGTATAAGAGACAGGCGGCGCAGCTGGTCGGCGCCGTGACCAACATCATCCTGGACCCGATCTTCATTTTCGGCCTGCTTGGCGTACCGTCCATGGGCGTCAGCGGTGCGGCTGCGGCCACAGTTACGGGGCAGATACTCTCTGCGGTCATTGCCCTGATTATGAATCTGAAAAAGAATCCGGAGGTTCACCTGCAGCTGCGGATGATTCGCTTTGACCGGAAAATTGCGGCGGAGATCTACCGGGTTGGCCTGCCGTCCATCATTATGCAGTCCATCGGCTCTGTGATGACCTTCGGCATGAACAAAATCCTGATCGCCTTTTCCACCACGGCCACGGCGGTGTTCGGTGCCTATTTCAAGCTGCAGAGCTTTGTGTTCATGCCGATTTTTGGCCTCAATAACGGTATGGTGCCGATCATCGCCTATAACTACGGCGCGTCCCGGCCGGACCGGGTGAAAAGAACCATCCATCTTGCCATCGGAACGGCCATGGGCATTATGTCTGTCGGATGGCTGGTATTCGAGTTGGTTCCCGGCACGCTGCTGTCGATGTTTGACGCCTCGGACTATATGCTGGCCATCGGGATTCCGGCTTTGCGGATCATTGCCTTTCATTTCCTCCTGGCGGGCTTCTCGATTGTGTCCACTTCCGTCTGCCAGGCCATTGGCAATCCTGTTTTCAGTTTGATCACCGCGGTTTGCCGCCAGCTGGTGGTGCTGCTGCCGGCAGCCTGGCTCCTGGCCCAGACGGGACGGCTGGAGCTGGTCTGGCTGGCCTTTCCCATTGCGGAGATTGTGTCGTTTTTGATGAGCCTCGTGTTCCTGCGCAAATCCATGGCCCTGGCCAATGCTTCCATGGCAGCCAGGCAGGCGTCTCAGCCGTAAAGAAAAAACAAAGCGTCCTTAATGAACTCTTAAGTCCTTTCCGCCTTGGATGTTAATGGAGATTCCGGTAGAATCATCCTATCAACCAAGGAGGTCTGAGGATCATGGAGCTCATTGATATGCTTCGGTGGCTGAATTTCACCCTTGCCCTGTTGTTTACATTCTGCTATGCCTATCAATTTTTCTATCTGGCTGTTCCGCTGGTGAAGCGGGACAAGCCCCATCGGCCGGTAACCTATCATCGGTTTGCTGTGTTGATTTCTGCCCGCAATGAGGAAGCTGTCCTGGGGCATCTGTTGGATTCCATTCGGGATCAGGACTATCCGTCCGATCTGATCACGGCTTTTGTGGTGGCGGACAACTGCACCGATGCCACGGCGCAGGTAGCCCGGGACCATGGCGCCGTGGTCTACGAGCGCCTGAACCGCAGCCAGGTGGGGAAGGGCTACGCCCTGGATTTCCTGCTGCAGCGGATCCGCCGGGATTACGGCAGCCGCTTCGATGGCTTCTTCGTCTTTGACGCCGATAACCTGCTGCAGCCGGACTACATCACCCAGATGAACCGGACGTTCTCCGATGGCTACTCCATCGTCACCAGCTACCGCAACTCCAAGAATTTCGGCAGCAATTGGATTTCCGCCGGCTATGGCCTGTGGTTCCTGCGGGAGGCAGAATTTCTGAACCACGCCCGGAGCCTCCTGGGCACCAGCTGCGCCGTGTCCGGAACCGGCTTTCTGTTCCATCGCAGCGTGCTGGCAGGGCTGGGCGGCTGGCGGTTCTATCTGCTGACCGAGGATATCGAGTTCACCATTGCCAGCATCCTGTCCGGATACCGGGTGGGCTACTGCAAGGACGCCGTCCTCTTCGATGAACAGCCTGTGACATTCCGCCAGTCCTGGCGGCAGCGGCTGCGCTGGGCCAAGGGATATCTGCAGGTTTTCCGGGCCTACGGCTGGCAGCTGGTAAAAGGGATCTTCCGCCGGGATGGCTTTGCCTGCTTTGACATGACCATGGCCATCATGCCGGCCATTGCGCTGACGGTGCTGGGTATGGCCGGAAACCTGGCAGCGGCAGTTCTGTGCTCCGTCTCCGGGCAGAGCCTGCTGCCTGCCCTGCTGTCCGTGGGGGAGATGCTGGCCAATACTTATCTGCTGATGCTGTTCCTGGGCGGCATCACCACTGCCACCCAATGGAAGCAGATCCATACCACGACCGCGAAAAAACTGCTGTATACCCTGACATTTCCGCTGTTTATGATGACCTACATTCCCATTTCCTTTGCGGCGCTGTTTCAGCGGGTGGAATGGAAGCCCATCGAACATACCCATGCCATGTCCCTGGCCGAGCTGGAGGGGAAGGGCTGAAAAATCCGAAAACAGAGAAAGCACACGCCAAAGGATCCTGCAGCATGTGCACAGCGTGTCGAAAAGGTCTTTTCGCCCCGCTGGGTGCGGTTTTGGAACTTCAAAAAGTACGAAAAACCTTTTAATTGAATGCGCAGTGTTCACAAGACAGTTAACAACCACAGTAGTTTGCTCTGCTGTGGCTGTTCTTGTGTTTTGCCCTGCTGCATGATACCATGGAACCAAACCGAGAAACAAATCGGAATTATGGTTATCGGGATGAATAAGCAAGACCATACTGTAGGGCGCGACGACCCCGGCGCGCCGTTTGGCAGTTGGTCACACGATACAGCTGCCTACATACGGCACGCCCAGTGGTCGTGCCCTACAAGGTTTTTCATTCGTCGTGGTGCAGTCAAAAATTCACTTGCTTACACAAACCGATAATCATAATCGGAATTATAATGATCGGCTTTCGCAGGCATATAGCACGAATTAAGAAGAAAAAACAGCATCACTTCCCTATAATCATGATATCTCAACAGATTCCAAGCAATCTCTTTTCAGAAGCGGATACGCAGCTGCTGATGTCCCGCCTTTGGTCTTTGCTGGCAAAGCAGACGGAGCGGTACACCATGGGAGAAAGCACCTCCGTTACGGTAGAGACCGCACAGGAACTGTTGGCCTCGCTCTGGCATACGCTTGCTGTTGCCTTGGATGAAACTCACATGCCTTATACGCGCCTGCTGACGGATGATTTGCTGCCGGCTGTGCAGCGTGGGCAGACGATTTTTCAGGACAAGCTGGCCAGGACGAAGCGCCTGTGGGAGGCTGTTTGCCAAACCGCACCGGAGATTCAAAACTTCTACTATATGGATACACTCCGGGGAATTGGCGACTACTTTCAGCACTACGATTTATATTTTTTCTCCCACCAAATACCGCCCCGCATTGATTATCCGCTCCTGATGCCTGTATCCGAAGCTTTGCAGGGACTTACCTATACGGAGCGGTACCTCAAGCATATGCTGGCTGAGAATCTGATCCTGCACCAATTTGAGACTGCTGAAGTCATCCGCCTTTTGAAGGCAGTTGCGCCGGATTATCAGGGATTTTATCTGAACCTTTGTGAGCAGCCACTGACAAATGTAATCGGATTGGCTTTGATTGGAGAAGAGGGACGGGCGCTGCGTCTCAGCCGTGCAGGGCTAAAGAGAATTACCGAGACCATGCAGCGCATCGGACATGAGAAAAGACAGCAGCTTCTGCTCGCATCCGTTCTTTCCGTATGTGAGGAAATGAAAATCACAGACAACTGGATCAGAGTATATATGACATCCTTCGCGGACAGCTTGCTTCCGCGTCTGAATGCAGCTCTGGATGTTGGGGATGTGTCCCACCTCTTTGTTGGGTCATGGGAATGAAAGCCAACAAATTCCGATTATGACGATTGGTTTTAGTAAGCACACGGATTTTTATGACAGGGTTCCATCCAATACTGTCATTG
>CAMBCW010000213.1 GCA_945864925.1 uncultured Clostridia bacterium | reverse complement strand
CCCTGGGGTGCGCCAGTCTGCGGACTGGCTCGCAATGACAGCGTTTTTGGAACACTTGCAATAAATTTGCAGTTGCTTATTCAAGCCGATCATCATAATTTTATTTTATCACAAGAAAATCTGACGCGCAACCTTGCGGCTTCCGTCCGAAAAAGCTATAATGGAGGAAATCACAAATGAGGAGGCATTCTCATGATCGCTCTTGCATCGGATCACGGCGCCTACGCGCTGAAAGAAACCGTCAAACAGCACCTGCAGGCCCGGGGGCTGGAGGTCAAGGATTTTGGCACCCACAGCCCGGACAGCTGCGACTATCCCGATTTTGCCGGCCCCGCCGCCCAGGCTGTGGCCTCCGGGGAATGCGACCGGGGTATCGTCCTGTGTACCACCGGCATCGGCGTCTCCATCACCGCCAATAAGGTCAAGGGAATCCGCTGCGCTCTGCTGTCGGATCTCATGTCTGCCCGTCTAACCCGCCAGCACAACGACACCAACATGATGGCCCTGGGCGCCGGCGTGGTGGGCGAAATGCTGGCCCTGGAGATTGTGGACACCTGGCTGGACACGGAATTCCAAGGCGGCCGCCATCAGCGCCGCATCGACAAAATGATGGCCTACGAGGGATAAACATAAACCGTAGGGGCGGGCCATGTTTCCCGAATCCTGTCATTTGCCGACCGCACCAAGGCTCCCCTGCGTAAGGGGCCGACTCCCCTTGTCAAGGGGAGATGTCGCGAAGCGACAGAGGGGATAGGGATGCTGGCACGGCGAAGCCGTGACCGAGGGGTCGTAGCTGGCACCGAATGCCTGCACACAACCCCTCCGGCCCTTCGGGCCACCTCCCCTTACACAGGGGAGGCTTTCGGTGCAGCCTGCATTTGTGCAAATCGCTTTTTTGCTGCAAGGGCCGCGGCAATCCGTTCCTTCCTGAGAGCAGAAACCTGCTCTCAGGATTTTTTTATGTTCCCCCCTTGACAAATGTCGCTCTATGTTGTATGGTTAGTTACATAAGTAATTAACCACTTGACCAAGGAAGTGATGACATGCAGCAACGGCTGACAGAGGAAAAATCCATCTATCTGCAAATCAGCCAAATGATCGAGACTGACATTCTGCGGGGCATTCTGCAGGAGGAAGAACGGGTGCCCAGCACCAATGAACTGGCGAAACTCTATACCATCAACCCCGCAACTGCGGCAAAGGGTGTGAATCGATTGGTTGACGAAGGCATTCTCTACAAAAAGCGCGGCATCGGCATGTTCGTCTCCACCGGCGCGGTGGAGACCATCCGCAGCCGCAGAAAACAGGAATTCTACGACGTCCGGCTGGCGGAGCTGCTGGCCGAGGCCCAGAGTCTGGGCATCACCAAGGAAGAACTGATCCGCCATATCGGAAAGTAAGGAGAAACAGACATGAGCAAACTGGTGTGCGAAAATCTGACCAAAGCCTACGGCCAGAAAACTGTTTTGGAAAATCTGAATCTGACCCTGGAGTCCGGCAAGATCTACGGTCTCATCGGCCGCAACGGCGCCGGCAAAACCACCCTCCTGTCCCTGATGACCAGCCAGACCCCCGTGACCTCCGGCCGCGTCACCCTGGACGGCCAGCGAATCTGGGAAACCCGCAAGTCCCTGGACCGGCTGTGCTTCTCCCGGGAGCTGAATATCTCGGCGGAAAGCGGCCTGTCGGCCTTCACCGTGAAAAAGTATCTCAAAACCGCCGCCTCCTACTACACCCACTGGGATCAGGCCATGGCCGACGATCTGGTGGCAAAATTCGAGCTGAACGTCAAAACCAAGCTGGGCAAGCTCAGCAAGGGCATGCTCTCCATGGTGACCATCATCGTGGCCATGGCCAGCAAGGCCGAATTCACCTTTCTGGACGAGCCGGTGGCGGGTCTGGACGTGGTGGCCCGGGAGCAGTTCTACCAGCTGCTGCTGGAGGAATACACCGAAACCGGCCGCACCTTCGTCATCTCCACCCACATCATTGAGGAGGCCGCCGACGTCATGGAGGAGGTCATCATCCTGGACAAGGGCAAAATCATCCGGGAGCAGAATACCCAGGAGCTGGTGGACAGCGCCCGGTACGTTACAGGCCTGGCCGACCAGGTGGACGGCGCCACCGCCGGTCTGGAGTGCCACCACAGTGAGAACCTGGGCCGCAGCAAAAGCGTCACGGTGCTGCTGGGCGAGGACGAGGATCTGAACCCCGGCTATGACGTGACCGTGCAGCCCGTGAACCTGCAGAAGGTCTTTGTGGCCCTCTGCGGGGAGGAGGCCAGGGTATGAAACTGAAATACTGGATCACCAGCGGGTTTCAGATCTTTCTGATTGTGGTGGCCGCTTCCTTCTTGTACGGACTTCTGATTACCGTACAAAACAGTTATATGGATTGGAACGACCTTTGGGTGTTGCTTCCCATCTATCAGCTGTTATTCGGGGGCATGATGCAGCTGGCCCAGACCACCGGTGTGTATAAGCTGAATCTGAACCTGGCCCTGGCCTTTGGCTCCACCCGCAATGAGGCGCTGCTGGGCCTGCAGCTGTTCCGGCTGATCCCCACCCTTTGCAATACAGCCCTGATCTGCGTCCTTCAGGCCGTAGCCGGAGAGAACGCCATCTTCACGCCCCTGACGGCCCTGCCCATCTCTCTGGGAATCGGCCTGGCCGGCGGCGCGTTGGGAACTGTCATCGGCATCGTCTATGCCCGGTTCGGCCGGCTGGCTACGGTACTGACCGTCCTCATAATAGTGGCTCTGGGCATCACCGGCGGTGTTCTGGCTGTCATGAGCAGTGAACCGCAATGGCTGCAGTCCCTGGTCAGCCATATGGGCTTTTCCTGGCTGGTGTTCGGCATCGGCCTGATCCTCTACGGCGCTGCCATGATCCCGGAGCACCGCACCGTCTGGAAGTACAGCGTCAGGATGTGACACGGAGGTTTTATCATGCTCAAACAATTTACAACAGACTGGAAGCTGAACTGGAAGAGCTTCTTGGGGATGCTGGCCGGCCAGCTGGGCGCGTTCCTTTTTGGCCTGATCATGGTCTGCATCATCATGAATGTGGACGAGGATCCCGGCGCCTGGTTCTGCATGGGGACCTTGATGAGCTGCATCGCTTTGCTCTTCATCACCCTGTTCTGCTACGGCTTCGGCTACGCCCAGGAGTTCAATGTGGCCCTGTCCATGGGATGCACCCGGACCGCCTTCATGGGCGCCTATGCCCTGCGGACCGCCCTGCAGCTGCTGGCGGGCTACGGGCTGCTGCTGCTTCTGTATCGCCTGGAGCTGGCCCTCTATCCCCTGCTGTTCCCTCCGTACGGCAATGAGGTGGTCTTTTCTTTCCTCACCGACTGGCGGTGGATTGTGCCCATCCTCCTGGGACTGGTGGTGCTGGCTCTGTTCATCGGCTCTCTCTATGGCCGCTACGGCAAAAAAGGACTGTGGTTTTTCTACATTCTGTGGATTGTCTCCTGCTTCCTCCTGCCCCGGATGGTGGACGCCGATCCCCAGGACACCGGCGCCCTGAACATGGCCGCCCTTGGCCTGCTGAGCCTGTTCCGGAGCATCCCGGTCACAGTGTGGCTGACCTTCGCCGCTGTTCTGGCCGTGGGGATGCTGGCCACTGTCGTGCGGTTCGGCAGGACGCAGATGGTCCGCTGAGACATCCCAGCCGTTCCGGGCGTTTCTCGGGAGGAAGTTCCGGGAACAGAAATAATACTAAAATCTGTTTAAAATCTTCAAAATTCCGGGACATGCGCCTGGAATTTTGACCTATAATCGGGCAAGTGTG
>CAMBCW010000212.1 GCA_945864925.1 uncultured Clostridia bacterium | reverse complement strand
GTGCCGATGGAAATCAGGTCCTCAATCCCCACGCCGGTGTTCTCAAAGCGCCTGGCAATGTAGACCACCAGGCGCAGATTGTGTTCAATCAGGATCTGCTTTGCCTGTGGGTCCCCCCGATCCAGCGCTTCAATGCATCGTTGTTCCTCCTCCGGTTTCAGTGGGGCAGGCAGCACGTCACTGCCGCCAATGTACATGAGTTTTTCCGGTTTCCACAACCCCAGGGTCAGCATCAGCTTCTGCCACTGCCAGTTCATACAATCGCTCCTCCCCACAATGCCTCAAACCGTCCATCCACGGAAACCTCCGTCGGGCTGAACGCCACCAACATTTCTTCCTGTCCCCGCTTTTTCTGCACCTGGCAGCGTACCGCCAGCAGCAGGCCTGCCTCCGTTCCCACCGCCCGGTAAGGTATCAGACGGAAACGCAGCGCCGGATAGCGGTCCGCCAGCTCCGGCAGCAGTGCTGCCGGGTTGTGCAGCTGCTCCCGGGAGACGCCGCAGTCCGGCAGCAGCTCCGCCAAAACCTGACCCCCGGCTACCAGCACTGTTTGGCCTGTAATGGGATCCCGCAGGGTATTTCCCGTATCCCGCAGAGCGCGGAGCCTGGCCGTCCGTCCTCCCAGACAGACGCTCAAGGGTACAATCTCCCCGCCGGTGTGGACGCCACACCCCGCCAGCGCCAGAGCCGCCACGCCATAGCTGACAGCGGCCAGCAGCAGCAACGCCGGTGTGGAAACGGCATAATAGGCCCTGCCGCCCAGGAACATACAGTCCGGTTCCACCACCTGGACCGCCAGAAGCACCACGCCACTGAGCGCAAAACTTAGGGCGAAAAAGAACAGTCCCTGCTTCACTGTGCTGCGCTTCCAACCGAAAGCCAGCAGCAGCATCAAAGCGGCGCAGAGCCCCTGGCACACCAGACCCTGCAGGCCCTCCAGGCCCGGCAGCACTGCTGCAACGGCATAGAGCCCGCCCAGGCAGGCCCCTGCCAGCAGCCGCCCCAGTTTGGCCGGACAGCCCCCCAATGCCGCGCTGCCGCGCAGCAGCAGATAGTTGATCATGGTATTCAGGCCAAAGAGCAGATCCACATAGACCGTCATCCTACCGCCTCCATGGACAAAGTATAAGCCCTGGGCAAAGAAAAACAGGTCGCAATCCCGGTATGGATTGCGGCCTGTTTTCTGTTCCGTTTCGATGAATTTTTACTTCAGCGGGACGGACACGCCGTCGCGCTGAATCTGACGGATGTTCTTTTCCGCCTTGCTGCGGGGCAGCATGACCTCGTGGCCGCACCCCTGGCAGCGCAGGCGGAAGTCCATTCCCGTCCGCAGCACCAGCCATTCCCGGCTGCCGCAGGGGTGGTTCTTTTTCATGATGAGAATATCCTGCAAGCGCACATCCATGTGTTACCGCCGCCTTTCCAAAGCATATAAATATTTCAGTCTGTGAAACAAGGAGGAATTGCGATGAATTACTATCTTCCCGAAGGAATGGGCCTGCGCCGGGGCGGCCATAGCCAGGAGGGGATTCGGAAGGCCCGGGCCGAAGGCACCATTCTGCAGGCCCCTGTGGTGGTCTGCACAGAACAGCACGACCTTCTGGTAGATTTGGGCTGCTGCACCGGACTGATACCCAGAAACGAAACAGCCATCGGCGTGGCAGAGGGCGCCTTGCGGGACATCGCCATTCTGTCCCGGGTCGGCAAGGCTGTCAGCTTCCGGGTGCTGGATATCATGGCCAACGGCATGCCCCTGCTCTCCCGGCGGTTGGCCCAGGAGGAAACCCGGCAGCATCTTTTTGAAACCCGCCGCCCCGGAGATATCTTGCCAGCCGTTGTCACCAGTCTGGCAGCTTTCGGCGCTTTCTGCGATGTAGGCTGCGGCCTTCCGTCGCTCATGGGAATTGAGCGCATTTCCGTTTCCCGTATCAGCCACAGCCGGGACCGGTTTCAGGAAGATCAGCAGATTTTTGCCATTATCCAGTCCATGGATCCGGAAACGGGCCGCATTCAGCTGAGTCACCGGGAACTGTTGGGCACCTGGGCGGAGAACGCCGCCCAATTTCAGGCGGGCCAGACCGTCACCGGCATTGTCCGCAGCGTCAAGGATTACGGCGCCTTTGTGGAGCTGACCCCCAACCTGTCCGGCCTCGCGGAGCCCAATTTTGATCTTCGTCCCGGAGACGCCGTCTCTGTCTATATCAAGGCCATCCTGCCGGAGCGGCTGAAAATCAAGCTGGTGGCCCTGCGGAAGCTGGATCCTGCTTCCCTGCCTCCCAGGCCCCTGTGCTACTTCCATACTGCCGGGCATCTGGACAGCTGGCGATACGGCAGCGAAGGCTGCGCCAAAACCGTTTCTATTTTTTAATCTCGTCCCAGTAGCGTTTTGCGGCCTGTTCTGTCTTATTGTCGCCGTATTCATAATACCGCTTCTCTTTTAACTCATCCGGCAGATATTGCTGCGGCACCCAGTGGCCCGGGTAATCGTGGGGATACCGGTAGCCCTGCTCCCGTTCAAAGCCGGTACCGTCGGCATGGACATTCTGCAGTTCCCGCGGCAGGCTGCCGGTGATACCGGCCCGGACATCCGCCATGGCTCCATCGATGGCCAGGAGCACAGAATTGGACTTGGGCGCCGTGGCCAGAAGAATACAGGCCTGAGCCAGGGGCAGCCGTGCCTCCGGCAGTCCCAACTGCAGGGCAGAATCCACGCAGGCCTTGACAATGGAGATCGCCTGGGGGTAGGCCATGCCGATGTCCTCACTGGCGGAGCAGAGAATCCGCCGGCAGGCTCCCTGCAGGTCTCCCGCCTCCAGAAGCCGGGCCAGATAGTGCATGGCGGCGTCGGGATCGGACCCGCGCAGAGACTTCATCAGGGCGGAGACCACGTCAAAATGCTGGTCGCCCTCCCGGTCATAGCGCATGGCAGAGCGCTGGGAGGCCATGCGGGCATCGGCCAGCGTCAGGTGAATGGTGTTTTCCTCCACCTTGCCGGCAGAAAACAGCAGCTCCACGGCGTTGATGGCCTTGCGGATATCGCCGCCGCAGGACGCGGCCATCTGATCCAGCGCCCCCGGCTCCACTTCCGCTGATAGGCCGGTTTTCTGCTCCATATAGCCAATGGCACGCCGGATGGCCTTGGCTGCCGCCGGCGCATCAATGGCTTTGAACTCAAACACGGTGGACCGGGATAAAATGGCGTTGTACACATAAAAATAGGGGTTTTCCGTGGTGGAAGCAATGAGTGTGATCCGTCCATTTTCGATGTGCTCCAGCAGGGTCTGCTGCTGCTTTTTTGTAAAATACTGAATCTCATCCAGATACAGCAGAATCCCATTGGGCGCCAGAAACGTATCCAGCTGGGCCACAATTTCCTTGATATCGGCGGAGGACGCCGTGGTAGCATTGAGCCGGCAGAGTTTGCGCTTGGTCCGGGCGGCAATGATATTGGCCACAGTGGTCTTTCCCACGCCGGAAGGGCCGTAGAAGATCATATTCGGAATTTTTCCGCTTTCAATGATACGGCGCAGCAGGCCCCCCGGCCCCAGGATATGCTCCTGTCCGCAGACGTCGTCCAGTTCCACCGGCCGCAGTTCATCCGCCAAGGGCTGATACATAGGCAGCCCTCCTTTCTGTTCGTACCGCTATTATACCGGAGGACCGCCGGAAAAACAAGCCGCAGGCCTGCAGTTTGCAGCGCCGGAGCCATCCGCCCCATCCGGAAGAACGGAGCCGCCCGCAGGCCCAGCCCTGTCTCTTATACACATCTGACGCTGCCGACGATATGCAGTGTGTAG
>CAMBCW010000211.1 GCA_945864925.1 uncultured Clostridia bacterium | reverse complement strand
TCTACGTCTCGTGGGCTCGGAGATGTGTATAAGAGACAGGTGCTCCACCTTTCTCTGGGTAGCCTCCACCTGCTGAGTCATGATCTGCAAAATCACATGGTCCGTCTCCTGCATGCCCTCCTTGGCCAGGACGCCCACATTGCGGATGGTGCGGTCCACATCGGAGGCAATGATGCCCTCGCCGTCCCGGAACTGCCGGTGGTTCAGATACATATGGTAGCCCAGGATGCCCGATTCCACCGCCGCCGCAATCTTGGCTGCGCAGCTGGACTTGGCGCCGTCGCAGACGGTGCCGGAGATGATGCCCAGGGCGTTGAGCACCGTGCCGGCCACAGCCTCATAGCCGCCGCCGTAGAGGTACGCCACGCCGGCGCCCGCGCCGCAGCCGGCGCAGACAGCCCCGCAGAAGGCTGACAGACGGCCAATACCGGTTTTCTGGTGAATTGTCACCAGGTCGGCTACGGCCAGGGCCCGGTACATCTTTTCCTGGGAGACGCCCAGGTACTTGGCGTAGCGGACAATGGGCATGGTGGCCGTAATTCCCTGGTTGCCGGAACCGGAAAGAATGATCACCGGCAGCTCACAGCCGGACATTCTGGCGTCGGAACCGGCGGCGGCGTACGCCTTGGCCTCATTTTTGATGTTCTGAGGGAAGTCATGGAGCAGAATTTTTCCGATCCCCGCGCCCCAGTCCCCCTGCAGGCCCGCCTCGGCAATGGCGCTGTTGTACTGTACCTGCCGCTCCAGCATGGGCCGCACCCGGCTCAGGGGCACATGATCGGCAAAGGTCACAATGTCCCGGACATTGAGCACCGATTTGTCCTGGAGGTTGTCCTCCGGACTGTCCGTGAGGGGCATATCCAGAAGCACCTGGCCGTCTTTCTCCACCCGGACCACATTGGTGTGGTTGTTGGCAATATGGACCACCGCCCGGTGCTCCCCGACCCGGCCTGTCAGACAGATATCCAGCATCCGGGTGGTATCGGCGCAGACAACCGTGATGTCTGCCGCAGCCAGATAGGCCCGGATCTCTTTCTGCTGCTCCGGGGTGACGTCGGAGATGACCTCCAGCTCCCGGGCCGGATCACCCGCCACGATGCCGGCGGCCACAGCGGCTTCTATGCCCACCAGCCCGCCGGTGTTGGGCACCACCACGCTTTTGACATTCTTGATAATGTTGCCGCTGACGGCGGCTTCAACGGTCTCCGGCAGGGCGCCCAGCACCTCCCGAAGGCGGGCCGCGCCATAGGAGATGGCGATGGGCTCCGTACAGCCCATGGCCGGCACCAGTTCCTCCTCCAGAATCGCAATGTACGCCTCCATGATCTGATTGGTCAGCATGGATCGTCCCTCCTTATCCTCTGATTTTGCGCAAGCAGAACGTCACAGCAAAGAACACCGCCAGGTACAGGCTGATGACCGCTCCCGTGGAGCAGCCCAGATAATAGCTGGTCACCAGGCCCAGGACGCCGGCCAGCAGCGCCCCCAGGACGGAGAACAGGTGGTACTCCCGCAGGTTCCGGGCGACATTCCGGGCGGCCGCCGCCGGCAGCACCAACAGGGAGTTGATGACCATGAGGCCCACCCAGCTCATGGCAAGCGTCACCACCACGGCGATGGACACGGTGAAAAGCGTCTCATAGCCCCGCACCGGGATGCCCCGGGAGGATGCCAGCTGGGGATGTACCGCTGTCAGAACCAGCCGGTTGGAGGCCAGGATCCACAAAACTGCCACCAGCACCAGCACCAAAGCCAGCAGACCGATCTCCCCCGGCGTCACGGAGAGGATGTCGCCAATGAGGTACTTGTTGAACTTTGTGAAGCTGCTGCCGTTCATGGTGGCGATGAAAATACCCAATGCCACGGCCGTGGAAGAAAAGACGCTGATGATGGTCTCTGAAGCCTGGGAGGTTCTGCCCCGCACATAGGAAAACAGCAGTGCAAAGGCCACCGCCAACGCCACGGCCCAGGCCATGGGCAGAGCCGAGCCGCACAGCACGCCGATGGCGATACCCGTGAAGCCGGAATGACCCAGGGCGTCGGAAAAGAAACTCAGCTTTCCCGTGACGGTCATGGTGGACAGAAGGCCAAACAGCGGGCCCATGAGCAGCACGGCCAGCAGGGCATTCTTCATGAAATTCATGGACAGCCATTCCAGGGAAAGGCCATCCAGCAGGGCATACCAAAGGCTCACAGCCGTCTCCCTCCCATCTGGAACGCCCGGAGGAACTCCTCGGAGGACAGAACCTCCAGGGGCGTCCCCTTTTTCAAAATTCTGTGGGACAGCAGCACCACCCGGTCGCAGTAACGCTCCAGCATGGAGAAGTCGTGGGTGGTCATCAGGATGGACAGGTCGCAGGTCCGGCGGATTTCATCCAGCATGTCCATCAACAGTTCCATCCCCTCCACGTCCACGCCGGACAACGGCTCGTCCAGAATCAGCAGCTGCGGCATGGGCTCCAGGGCCAGGGCCAGGAGCACCCGCTGCACCTCGCCGCCGGACAGGTCGCCGATTCGCTTATCAATCAGGGCTTCGCCGTGAACCCGGGCCAGGCATGCCAGCACAGTTTGGCGGAACGATTTTTGAACCGGCAGAAAGGCCGGGCGCCGGGTCAGGCAGCAGGCAAACAGATCCAGCACACTGATGGGGTCCCCCCGGTCAAAGCCGGGGCTCTGGGGCACATAGCCGATCCGCAGCTTCTCCGTGCCGCCGCCGGCGGGGGAAAAGGTGATGCTCCCTTCGTAATCCCGCTGACCCAGAATAGCCTTGATCAGCGTGGATTTTCCCGCGCCGTTGGGGCCGATGAGGGCCACAATCTGGCCGCAGTGCATATGCAGATTGATATCCTCCAGCACCGGATCCTGGCCAAATCGGACGGACAGGTGCTCGATCTTGAGGCAGCAGGCGTCCTGGCAGCTGCCTGCATGGAAGTGGCTTTGTTTCATTGCAGCGCCTCTTTCAACGTGTCAAAATTGGCCTTCATGGCTTCAAAGTAATCGCTGCCGCCCATGGCCGTGTCCAACGTTCCCACCGATACGCCGGTCTCCGCACGGATGACCGAGGCGGCGCCGTCGGAGCCGTTGGCCTCCACAAATACGGCGGGCAGCTGGTTCTCCCGCACCAGGGTGATGATCTCCGTCAGATCCGCCGCCGAGGCCTCGCTGCCGGCTTCCTCCTCCACAGCTGCCAGAATCTCCAGATCAAAGGCCTCCGCCAGGTAACCAAAGCCGTCATGGAAGGTAATCAGCTGCCGGCACCGCAGCCCGGACAGGGCTTCCCGGCCATAGGCCTCCAGCTCCGCCAGCCGTTCCTTCAATTGGTCGGTGTTGGCGCGGAAGGTCTGTTCATACTGGGGATACAGTGCCGTCAATCCGGCACAGAGATTCTCCGCCATCTGGGCCGCCCGGGCCGGATCCAGCCAGATATGGGGGTCGTCCTCCCCCTCCAGCTGCCGCAGGGAGATTCCTGCAGAGCAGTCCACTGTGGCCTCCGCCGCTGCCAGAGCGTCGTCCATAAAGTCCTCCAGGCCCGCACCGGAAATCAGAACAGCCCGGCTTTTTTCCACCATTTCCATCTGCCGCACGGATAAAGAATAATCGTGCAGGCAGGAGACGGAATCGGTGATCACCTGTTCCACCGCCACATCGGTTCCATCCGTAATGGCTCCGGCAAACTGGGCCACCGGGCCTGTAGTCGCAGCCACACCGCCGGTCTGCACCGGGGCAGCCGAACAGGCGCTCAGCAGCAAAACCGCAAGAATTGCGGAAAAGAGTTTTTTCATAAGGGGTTTCCTCGCTCCCAGCATCAAAATATCAGAATACAATATAGTATAAGGC
>CAMBCW010000210.1 GCA_945864925.1 uncultured Clostridia bacterium | reverse complement strand
GGTAGAGGGGATGCGCTTCTTTCCTTGCCCAAGTGATCATTTGCTCCACATCTTCGTCCCGGATGCAGTCAATTTTGTCAGGAATCCCCATCCTGGCATTGATCTGCTCCATCCAGGAAAGGAAGCAGTCTGCCTTCTCTGCGTCGCTGCGGCCGTCCATACCGCAGACATCCGCCAACTCTGCCAGGCGCTTGTGGGCGGCAGCTCCATACTGCCGCATCACATGAGGCAGCAGCACGGCCATGGCATATCCGTGTGACACGCCGTAGAGTCCTCCCAGCGTATGCCCCAGGGCATGGACGTATCCCACGCACCCGCGCGTGAAGGCGCGGCCCGCATAAAACGCACCCTTCTGCATATTTTGCCTGGCCGCCAAATTCGAACCGTCCTCATAAGCCTGCAAGATATTATCATGGATCAGTCTGACCGCCTCTTTGGCCAGGCGATCTTCCAGGTGGGTGTTATAGGTGTGATTGGTATAGGCCTCCACCGCGTGGGCCAGAGCGTCCATTCCGGTTGCCGCCGTGATCGCAGGCGGCAATCCAATGGTAAGGGCCGGATCCAGTACCGCATACCTCGGAATCAGAACAGGATCATTGATGGCAGCCTTTCGATGGGTGGCGGAATCGGTAATCACAGCTGCCACCGTCGTCTCGGACCCGGCCCCTGCCGTGGTCGGGATGGCCGCAAAAGGCGGAATCGGCCGGCGTACTTTCAGCAGCCCCTGCAGCTGCGCCACAGTTTTCCGGGGACGCACCGCTTTCGCCGCAATCCCCTTTGCACAGTCGATCCGGGAACCGCCGCCCAAGGCTACCAGCGCTTTGCAACCATTCTCCCGATAAATCCGGTAACCGGCCTCTACATCCTCACTGGTGGGGTCCGGCCTGCTGAGATGAAACACCGTATAGCGAATACCCTCGGCATCCATTGCCCGCAGCATCGGTTCCAGCATTCCTCTCCGAAGCAAGCTGTCTCCCGTCACGACCAGGACATCCCGGATTCCCTTCTCTTTTAAAAGCGCGGGCAGCTGCGAAATCGCGCCCGCCCCTTCCAAACACTCCGGCATCCGGTAGTCCATCAGGCAGTTGCCAACCTTTAGCAAAGCCTGAAAACTCCGGCACCAGGCAACTTCCATGCAATGCAAAATTCCCATGGCTTTCCCCTCATTTCACGACATCCGATAAAAACAGTCTGCGGGAAACATGCGCCGCAGACTGTTTGATTCCGAGCACCTAAATCGCTCTCGGGTGGTATTTGTTATAGACGGACTTCAAATTTTGCTTCACCAGCTGTGCGTAGATCTGGGTGGAGGAGATGTCGCTATGCCCCAGCATCTCCTGAATGGAGCGCAGGTCTGCGCCATTTTCCAACAGGTGTGCGGCAAAGCTGTGGCGCAGGGTGTGCGGCGTAATATCCTTATCAATCTGCGCCTTCTCCTGGTAATATTTAATGATTTTCCAGAAGCCCTGCCGGGACATCCGCTCGCCGGAGACATTGACAAACAGCGACCGCTCCAGAGAATCTGCAATCATTTTGGGCCGGATCTTTTCAATATAATCGCCCAGTGCCTTGATCGCCGCGGGATACAGCGGAATGATACGGACCTTATTGCCGGACGCGCATTTAATAAAGCCGCCGGGCAAGTTGACATCGTCCACGTCCAAATTAATCAGTTCACTGACGCGAATGCCTGTGGCATAAAGCAGTTCCAGCATAGCCTTGTCCCGGAAGCCCTTCAGATCCGTACATTTTGGCTGGTTCAGCAGCAGCTCCACTTCTTTGCCTGTCAAAATCTGCGGCAGCTTTTTCTCCGCCTTCTCCACATGGATGTTGACCACAGGATTGGAAGCTCTGACCCCTTTCGTTACAGCAAACGTAAAGAAGCTTTTCAAAGAAGCCAAACTTCTGGAGATTGTGGCTGCAGACTTCCCTTTCTCCTGGAGCGCAGTGATGTAGCTGCTGATGGTTTCGCGCTCCACGTCCTCGATCTCCAGGTTCTGCTCCTGCAAATAAGAGGCAAACTGATGCAGATCCCGCATATAAGAGGCAACGGTGTTGTCTGAGGCATGCTTTACCTGAACCAGATTTTCCTCATATTCTTCCAATAACTGCATCATAATTTTATCCTCGCATTGTTGATTTTCTCTCTTTACCTGCCGCAAGCGGTTTGTCATATGCCCAGCTGCAGACTGCATAAAACAAAGGCAGCAGCAGAATTCCGCGCACAAGAAACGGCAGAAGCGTTAGGCCGCTGGTCCAAAGTGCTGCAGCCGTATAGGCCATCAATATGCCCCGCAGTACCGCCAGAAAAAGCACCACACGGTCGCCCCATCGCAAAAAGCCTGCCAAGGCGGCCAGCAGCAATGGCCGGCACCAGGATAAGCAAACCGACAGAAGACCGCCGTTCCCCTCCTGGCACAAAAGCTCGGTGTATTGCTGTATCCAAGCGCCACGCACCGTCGTCAGGCACCCAAACAGGAAAACGCCACATATTGTGCCCAAAAGAAAGCAAAGCAAAAAAAGAATACCAAATACGGATTTCTTGCATTCACACCGCAGCATATCCATCTCCCCCTATGGAAGATTTTATGCCGCCAGAGCGGAACCAAGCACTCCACTTTGGATTCTTCTCCGGATTATTTATACCGGAACAAATTTTAGGTTGAAAATAATATAACTTAAATTTTTAGGAATTTCAAGGAATTTACGCAATTTAAGAAATTTTTGTCAATTATGCCAAAATATTATGTAAACATATTTATGTTAACCACGCAACCAAACGGAGCTGTTATGTCGACCGCGTTCCGGTATTCCCCTATATCTAGTAAATCAGATGCTTTCCGATCGCGAAATCTTGTCTTTGCATATTCTCCTGCATTTTTGAGCGGCAGGTAAATTATATTTACCCGCCGCTCAAAGTGCAAGTTATCCTGCGCAGTCACCGCCTCCTGGTTTTTTTCCTGCTGGACAGCACACCTGCCCCAAGAGCCGCGGCCAAAGGCAGCAGAAACCTCCAGTCCCATGCTACTCTACTGGATGGAAAGAAAAGCGCCTTTGCAAACAGGCATAACAGAGTTGCGGTCACTGCAACCGCCAGACTCACCGGCAATCTGCTCTGCGGAACTGATCGCGCAACCAAGTAGCACGCTCCAAACAAGCACAGGCCCAGCATCACCGGGGCAGCTGTCACGCCGGCGGATATCGGCAATACTTCCGCAGAAATAAACGCCCCAACAAGGCCGCAAAGGACAGCTGCTGCGCCCACTGCAGCAGCAGCACCAATACCAACCCTTTTCCCCGCGGCAAGCCAGTCCATTTGTTTCATGCTCATCTCCCCTTTCGGTTCAGTGTATGCGTCCGCCCGTATCCGTCATTCCAAAATATAAAAGGGAAAGCGCCGGTCAGGCACTTTCCCTTTATCGTCAAGTTCTTTGAAATCTACAGCTCCAAAACAGTCGGATAGCTGTCCCAGACGGTCACCCGTTTCAATTCCCCGCCATAGCGCTCCAGATTTCTTTCTACCTTTCTCCACAGACCAACTGCGTCTGGCCGATTCTGAGGCATATGATAGATATAATTCCAATCGGCAGCTTCGTTCATCAGCGTTCTGGTTTCCGGTCGAGATAAATACATGGAATTCCAGATGGCCGCAGTCATGCGGCGCCCGGCCAAAAACTGACGGTGCGCAGCACAATCCATCTCCGCGTCTGCCGATAAGTATAAGCGCTTCTCCCCTGCCCCGATCATCGTCACCACATGAACCGGGGGATCCGGAATCGGGACATGGGGCATCCTGCTGTACCTGTCTCTTATACACATCTCCGAGCCCACGAGACGTAGAGGAAT
>CAMBCW010000209.1 GCA_945864925.1 uncultured Clostridia bacterium | reverse complement strand
GGCCTTTCTCCCGGACGGCAGCCTGTGCAGCCCCACGGTGGTCGGCGCCTCCTCCGGTGAAGCACTGGACAAAAAGACGCCCCTGCTGCGCTCCATGGACGCCGTCAGCAAGCAGGCCATCCGGGTCCTGCGGCTCTTCGGCGACACCCAGACCGCCAAGGTCACGGCCAATGTTGGCCCCGAGCAGGAGTACTTCCTGGTGGACAAGGAGCTCTATAACCAGCGGGAGGATCTGCGGCTGTGCGGCCGCACCCTCTTCGGCGCCAAGCCTCCCAAGGGCCAGGAACTGGACGACCACTACTTCGGCGCCATCAAGCCCCGGGTGGCCGCCTATATGAAGGACCTGGACGAGGAGCTTTGGAAGCTGGGCGTCTGCTCCAAGACCAAGCACAACGAGGTGGCCCCGGCCCAGCATGAGATGGCCCCCATCTACGGCGACGCCAATACCGCCTGCGACCACAACCAGCTAACCATGGAGATCATGAAAAAGGTGGCCGACCGCCACGGTCTGGTGTGCCTGCTCCACGAAAAGCCCTTCGCCGGCGTCAACGGCTCCGGCAAGCACGACAACTGGTCCCTGGGCACCGACACAGGCAAGGACCTCTTCGCCCCCGGCAAGACCCCCAGCCAGAACGCCCAGTTCCTGCTGTTCCTGGCCGCCTTTATCAAGGGCGTGGACGAATATCAGGAGCTGCTGCGTTCCACCGTGGCCTCCGCCGGCAATGACCACCGGCTGGGCGCCCAGGAAGCACCCCCGGCCATCATCTCCATTTTTGTGGGCAAGGAGCTCCACGATATCATCGACTCCATCACTGAGGGCACCGACTATGTGGACGTGAACAAGCGCTCCCTGCAGATCGGCGTGGACGTACTGCCCCACATTCCCCAGGATACCACGGACCGCAACCGTACCTCTCCCCTGGCCTTCACCGGCAACAAGTTTGAATTCCGTATGCCCGGCTCCAGCATGTCCATTTCCGGCCCCAATGTGGTGCTCAATACCATCATGGCCGAGGAACTGCGGTGGTTTGCCGACCAGTTGGAGGACTCCCACGATTTCCAGGGCGACCTGCACAACCTGATCCGCCAGGCTCTCACCGAGCACAAGCGCATCATCTTCGACGGCAACGGCTATGACGCCAGCTGGGTGAAGGAAGCAGAAGCCCGCGGTTTAAAAAATCTGACCCATTCCGCTTTGGCCCTGCCGGCATTCCTCCTGCCCAAAAATGTGGAGCTGCTGACCCGTCACGGCGTGTTCACCGAGAGCGAGATGCGTGCCCGCAATGAGATTCATATGGAATCCTACTGCAAGGTCATCCACATTGAGGCCCAGACCCTGGTGGATATGGTGCAGCATCAGATTCTCAACGCCGCCAGCCAGTACTCTGCCGATCTCTGCTCTACCATTCTGACCAAGCGGGAGGCCCTGCCCGGGGTCACCTGCCGGGTGGAAGAGGCCCTGGCCGAGAGCATCAGCCATCTGAACAACGACCTGCTGGAGACCTACACCGAGCTGAAAACGGTGATCAACACCGTTCCGGCCAACGCCACTGCGCAGGAACTGCTGTATTATTACCATGATGTGGTCTTTTCCAAGATGAATCAGGTCCGCGCCATCATCGACCACCTGGAGACCCTGGTGGCCTCGGATTACTGGCCCTTCCCCACCTATTACGACCTGCTGTTTTCCGTGTAAGTTCATAAATCCCGTGCCTGCCGCAAAAAGCGCAAGATGCACAAACGGTGATCGCACCAAGGCTCCCCTGCGCAAGGGGAGCTGTCACGCGAAGCGTGACTGAGGGGTCGCAGCAAGCAACAATTGCCTGCACACAACCCTCCGGCCCTTCGGGCCACCCCCCTTGCACAGGGGAGGCTTTGGATGCGCCGGTCTGTGCAGTTTGAAAATTTGGCGGCAGGCACCAGGTTTTTTCAATACAAAAAAGGAGGCAAACTGCCAATGAAATACATCTTCATCACCGGCGGCGTGGTGTCCGGCCTGGGCAAGGGAATCTGTGCCGCGTCCCTGGGACGGCTTTTGAAGCAGCGGGGTCTGCGGGTCCGCAACCAAAAATTTGACCCTTATCTCAACGTGGACCCCGGCACCATGAGTCCCTACCAGCACGGCGAGGTCTTTGTCACCGACGACGGCGCGGAGACGGACCTGGATCTGGGCCACTACGAACGGTTCGTGGATGAGAGCCTCACCGGCAATGCCTCCGTGTCCTCCGGCAAGGTCTATTGGAACGTCCTGAACCGGGAGCGCCAGGGCGGCTATCTGGGCGGCACCGTCCAGATCATCCCCCATATCACCGATGAAATCAAAGCCCGCATCTACGCCATGGGCGAGGACGGCGACGTGGATGTGGTCATCTCTGAAATTGGCGGCACCGTGGGCGACATCGAGAGCCAGCCCTATCTGGAGGCCATCCGCCAGGTCATCTGCGAGCAGAAGCGCGGCGACGTGGTGGCCATCCATGTCCCCCTGATCGTCCAGGTGCCCGGCTCCGGAGAGCTCAAGAGCAAGCCCACCCAGCACTCGGTCAAGGAGCTGCTGTCCGTGGGCATCCAGCCGGATATTCTGGTCTGCCGCACCGACGCCCCCATCACCGAGGATGTGCGGCGGAAAATTGCCCTGTTCTGCAATGTCAGCGCCGATTGTGTCATCCAGAACGCCACAGCCTCCACCCTCTATGAGGTCCCTCTGCTGCTGGAGCGGGAGGGACTGGCCGACCGGGTCTGCGAGAAGCTGCAGCTGGAACCCCGGAAGCCGGATCTGACCGAGTGGACTGCCATGGTGGAGCGGATCAAGCATGCCCACCGGCAGGTGCAGATCGCCCTGGTGGGCAAATACACTCAGCTCCACGACGCCTATCTGTCCGTGGTGGAGGCCCTGTTCCACGCCGGCACAGCCAATGACGCTGTCGTCACCATCAAATGGGTGGACAGTGAACAGCTGACGGAGGAAAATGCGCCTCAAATTCTGGGAGACTGCGGCGGCGTGCTGGTACCCGGAGGCTTCGGCGACCGGGGAATCGAGGGCATGATCGTGGCGGCCCAATACGCCCGAACCCACGGTGTGCCCTATTTGGGCATTTGTCTGGGGATGCAGATCGCGGTCATCGAGTTTGCCCGCCATGTACTGGGTTGGGCCGACGCCCACACAGCGGAGATCGCACCCCTGTCCACCCATCCGGTCATCGCCCTGATGCCCGACCAGGTGGGCGTCACCGCAAAAGGCGGCACCATGCGCCTGGGCAAGTACCCCTGCGTATTGGACAAGCACAGCCGCGCTTTCGCCCTCTACGGCAGTCAGGAAATCTCCGAGCGCCACCGCCACCGCTACGAGTTCAACAATGACTACCGGGAGGCCATCACCGCCGCCGGTCTGCTGCCCGTGGGCCTCAGTCCCGACGGGCGGTTGGTGGAGATTGTGGAGCTGCCGGAGCACCCCTGGTTCGTGGCCGCCCAGTTCCACCCTGAATTCAAAAGCCGCCCCAACAAGGCCCACCCCCTGTTCCGGGGCTTCGTGGCCGCGGCGCTTCACGCAGAATAAGGCAACGCTTCAAAATCCCGGGCGCATGTCCCGGGATTTTGAAGCGTTTGGCTTTCTTTTTTCCGCCTGCGGGCGAGAAGCTCTGCGAGGCTCTCTGGCCAAATCATCCGGCGGAGAGTCTATTGGCCTATAAAAAGGACTGCCCCGAGGGGCAGTCCTTTTTGGTCGAACGAGGATTACTCAATCCAGCTGACCGTCACAGCAGTGGTGGCGGGCTGGGTCTCGGTGTCGTTGGAAACCACGATTTCACCGGATCTGATCTGCTCGCACAGGGCTTCGTACTCTTCCACTGTGAA
>CAMBCW010000208.1 GCA_945864925.1 uncultured Clostridia bacterium | reverse complement strand
GATGCGGTACTGCACCATCACATCCCGGGCAGACTTGTTCAGGGTGGTCATGAGGGTCTGGGCCAGGGCCAGCCCCTCCGGCGAGACCATGCCGGCTTTGGCGGCGGTGGTCAGAACACCGATGCCCAGGGGCTTGGTGAAAAACAGCACGTCGCCGGGTTTTGCGCCGGAGTTGGTCAGAACCCGGTCGGGGTGGACAAAGCCCGTGACAGCCAGACCGTATTTTGGCTCCTCATCCAGAATGCTGTGACCGCCGGTGATCAGGGCGCCTGCCTCATAGACCTTGTCGTAGCCGCCCCGCAGCAGCTGATGGACGGCCTCTTTGGGCATGGTTTTGGGGATAGCCATGATGTTCAGACACAGCTTTGGCTCACCGCCCATGGCGTAGACGTCCGACAGGGCGTTGGTGGCGGCAATCTGCCCGAAGATGTAGGGATCGTCGGCAATGGGCGGGAAAAAGTCCACGGTCTGCACCAGGGCCAGATCGTCAGAGATCCGGTATACGGAGGCGTCGTCGCTCTTGTCGAAGCCCACCAGCAGATTGGGGTCCGTGTGAACCCGGAGCCCTTCCAGCAGCTGGGCCAGCACACCGGCTCCCACCTTGGCGCCGCAGCCGGCGCAGGATGCCAGCTTGGTCAGCTTGATTTCATCGGCCATATTTCAGCACTCCTGTCTTTTGTAAAATTGCTTCCAGCACGCCGCCTCCCACAGCCAATGCCTTGTCGGAGGCCAGGCGGCAGAAGTCCGGCTGACAGCGGGGGTCCACGTCGCCGGATTTCATGCCCCGGAAAACCGTTACGCCGCTGGGGAGAATACCCCGGAGAACGCCGCTGATGGTGCAGGTCACCGGCTGATCCTCCACATAGCCGGCGATATCACCGGCCTGTACCTGGGCGCCGATGTCCAGAACCTGCCGGAATACGCCGTCACAGGGCGCCCGCAGGACCCGTTCCCCGGCGAAGCCGCCGATGAGTCCGGGGATGTTGGTGTTGGGCAGGGCGGGACCATCCCAGATGACCCGGCCCAGGGTGTGCCCCCGCATGGTCTCCACCACGGCATGGCAGTCCACCCCAGCCGTGAAGCCGGGACCGACGGCAATGACCGCCGGGGCGTCGGTGATGCTGGTACCCAGATTTTTCTTGGCCAGGATGGCGTCCACCAGCACGTCAGGCCGCAGGGCCTCCCGGCACCGGCAATGGGGGTCTGCCAGGACGGGAATCTCTCCCGCGGCCAGAATGGCTTCCACCTGGGGGAGCGAAGCGGCCCGGGCCGTGACATCCTCCACGGTGACCTGCCCCAGGAGGATGGCCTGGGAAAAGCAGACGGTCCGGCGTATGGCCGTGGGCCGCTCCAAATCGGTCATGACCACAGAAAGCCCGGCCCGATACAGCCGCAAAGCAATGCCGGAAGCGATATCTCCGGCGCCGCGAATCAGTACAAGCATGCTGATGCCTCCTTGTTCTGCAGGAAGAATAACGATGAGAGAAAAACGCGGGGCGGAAGGCCCCGCGGAGAAGCCATGCAATCAGTTGAAAGCCTGGTCATCAAAGGTAATCACCGTATAGTATTTTTGATTCTCGAATTGCACCCGCTGGTCGATGAGGCGCTTCAGCTCCTCCCGGCGGCCGTCCATTTCAAAGGGCAGCACCAGATCGAAAATCAAATTGGTGTGCTTGGGTCCGCGGACCATGCGGAAGTCGTGGATCGACAGCCGCGGGTCAATGGCGTGGACTTCGGCCTCCACCAGCTGGCGCATGTGGGTCAGCTCGGTGTCATTGGTCACCAGGGGGTCATAGTGAATGACCAGCTGCAAGTGGTAGTGTTCCGCGAACTCCCGTTCAATATCGTCAATGATGTCATGGCAGATCAGAGGGCTTTCCTGGCTGTCCATTTCCACATGGACGCTGGCAAAGCGCCGGCCGGGGCCGTAGTCATGGACAATCAGGTCATGGATCCCCAGGACCTTGTCATAGGAGAGAATTTTCTGCTCCACCATCTTGACAAAACCGGGATCCGGCGCGGCACCCAAAATGGGGTCAATGGTCTCTTTGGCGATGCTCACGCCGCTGTAAAGGATAAACAGCGCCACGGCAAGACCCACGTAGCCATCGATCTGCCAGCCGAAAGCCTTGGTCAGCAGGCCGGCCACCAGCACGGCAGCGGTGGAAATGACGTCGTTGCGGCTGTCGGCGGCAGTGGCCTCCAGGGCGGGGGAGTCGATACGCTTGCCCAGACCGCGGCAGAACAGGGACATCCACAGCTTTACCAGAATGGAAACGACCAGGATGCCGGCGGTCAGCCAGGTAAATGCCACATCCTCCGGATGGAAGATTTTGCTCACGGAGGATTTGACCAGCTCCGCGCCGATCAGCAGAATCATGGCCGCCACCACCAGGCCGGACAAATACTCCATTCTGGCATGGCCGTAGGGATGGTCGCTGTCGGCAGGTTTTTCCGCCATTTTGAAGCCCAGCAGAGTGACCAGAGAGCTGGAGGCGTCGGACAGGTTGTTGACGGCGTCGGCCATGACCGAGATACTGCCGGACAGCAGGCCCGCCAGAAGCTTGCCCAGGAAGAGCAGAATATTGCAGATGATCCCCACCAGCCCGGCCAGTTTTCCGCAGGCGGAACGATAGGCGGGATCCTGCGGATCAGTTTGTTTGATGAATAATTTGAGCAGAAGCTGTGTCATAGACTTTGTCTCCAGAGATACGGATCCATTATAGTTTTCTTTTATTATAAGGCAGCAAAACAGTAAAAGCAAGGGGACTTTTCTCATTGACCATGTGGGAGAAAAGTGGTAAAATACACATAATATCACGAAAAGGAGACCACGCGAACATGTATCGTATTCTAACAGATTCCAGCTGTGACCTGACCCAGGAGATGGCGGATCAACTTGGACTGATGATTACGCCGCTGACGTTGAATATGAATGGTAAGGAGTATCCCAATTATCTGGACTACCGTGCGCTGGACGTGAAGGACGTCTATGCCGGACTCCGGGCCGGCGCCTCCACCAGCACCACAGCGGCCAATCCGGAATCCTGGCGCGCCATTGCAGAGCCTGTTCTGCAGCAGGGGGAGGATGTGCTGATTCTGGCTTTTTCCTCCGGCCTCAGTACCACCTACAACGCCGCCTGCATCGCGGCCGAGGAGCTGCGGGAGCAGTATCCCCAGCAGAAGATCTATGTGGTCGATACGCTGTGCGCCTCCCTGGGCCAGGGCCTGCTGGTCTGGCTTACGGCGAAGAAGCGCCAGGAGGGTGCAACGCTGGAGGAGGCTCGGGACTTTGCGGAGGAGAATAAGCTGCATCTGTGCCACTGGTTCACGGTGGATGATCTCTATTTCCTGAAGCGGGGCGGCCGCATTTCCGCCGCGACTGCCGCCGTAGGCAGTCTGCTGCAGATCAAGCCGGTGCTCCATGTGGACGATGAGGGACATTTGATCAGCATGTCCAAGGCCCGGGGCAGAAAGGCTTCCATCCAGGCCATTGCAGCCAAGGTGGGAGAGACGGCCTATGACCCATCCAAGCAGACCATGTTCATCTGCCATGGCGACTGCCTGGAGGACGCGGAATATCTGGCGAAGCTGGTGAAGGAGCAATATCAGGTGCCCGAGATCCATATCAACTATACCGGCCCGGTGATTGGTTCCCATTCCGGCCCCGGCACGCTGGCCCTGTTTTTCCTGGGCGAGCACCGCTGAGATTGGCAAAACAATACTGCCCGGCAGACCATGGTCTGCCGGGCAGTCAGGCTGTCGACCAACCTTATGACGCAGCGTTTGCAAGTACCTCCGGCGAGAAAGCCTCGCAGAGTTTTCCCGCCCGCAGGCGGGAAAATAAAGTGATAAACTTCAAA
>CAMBCW010000207.1 GCA_945864925.1 uncultured Clostridia bacterium | reverse complement strand
CTCCATGAAGGGCCGCCGCCCCAGGCGGCGGACGGCTGGGACTGGGTCGCCACCCGGGGCCTGCGGGACTGCCGGGCGGATCAGCAGCTCTTTGCCATGGCCGCGGCGGAGAGTCTGTGGCGCTGGTATCAGGGCACCCGCTTCTGCGGCCGCTGCGGCGGGGAGATGGTCCATGGCCAGTCCGAGCGCAGTCAGGTCTGCCCCCGGTGCGGCAATACGGTCTACCCCAAGATCTGCCCGGCGGTCATCGCCGCCGTCTATGACGGCGACCGGCTGGTGCTGACCCGGTACCGGGGCCGGCCTTTCACCAAATACGCCCTGATCGCCGGCTTCAATGAAATCGGCGAGTCCATTGAGGACACCGTCCGCCGGGAGGTCCGGGAGGAGGTGGGACTGGAGGTCAAAAATCTCCGCTTCTACAAGTCCCAGCCCTGGGTGTTCACCGATTCCCTGCTCATGGGCTTCTTTGCCCAGCTGGACGGCTCCGACCGGATCACCGTCCAGGAGGACGAGCTGTCCGAAGCCCGCTGGTTCCGCCGGGCGGACATTCCCGCCGATCATTCCGCCATCAGCCTCACCGGTGAGATGATTGAATACTTCCGGAACCACGTTCTGTAAATTTTTTATAAAATTTCTCCTGATCGCTTTACATTCCGCAGGGGACTATTGTACAATTACCACAGAACCACGCGAATGGAGGCGAAACGGCATGAAGCGTAAGCTGAACCCGGATATCAAGCGCGCTGCGGCGCTTTCGGCAATCCTGGCCGCAATCCTGCTGTTTTTGTCCGCCATGCTGATCCGGGGCAGCATCCAGCAATTCCGTACCGGGCATATGGTCAGCGGCTGCATCAGCATCGTCGGCGCTCTGGTATTCTTCGCCGTGGGGCTGGTTCTGCTCCACGACCTGCGGAAACGCCTGCAGGGCTATCACAAACATCAGGAGGATCCCCATGGATAACATGAACACCATTTTCAGCCTGATCATGCTGGGCTGCGGCATCTATTGCCTGTATGTCTGGCTGCAGATTCACCGCACCGGCTCCATCCCGGCCAACAGCATCATCCTCCCCAAGGACCGCACCATGGACAGTTGCCTGGATCCGGAGGAATTCCAGTCCTACATCAAGCCCCGGCTGCTGGTGTTCTCGATCCTGATTATTCTTTTCGGCGTTTTCGGTCTGGTGGACGCCCAGCTGGACCTGGTGTCCTCCATGGCGGCCGGCCTGTCCTCCCTCCTGCGGTTGGCGGTCATTGAGCTGGTGAATTTCCTGCTCCCCTTTGCTGTGGTGGTCTGGTTCGGCGTATGCCTATACCGGATTCAGAAGCAGCTCTGGTAACTGTATGCGGAAAAAGAAGATTCTGCTCTGGGTTTTCGGCACAGCGGGCCTTCTGTGCCTGCTGGGTGCCGCTGCAGCCCTGGTCATCAGCGGCGTGGTGAAGCACCGCGCCGCTTCTTTTCTTCTGACGCCGGCACAGGCGGTGGAGTTGGAAGAGGCAGACTGCATCCTGGTGCTCGGCTGCGGCGTCCGGCCTGACGGTTCCCCTTCCCTCATGCTCCGGGACCGGCTGGACATGGGCCTGCAGCTCTATGAAGCCGGAGCCGCCCCCAAGCTGCTCATGAGCGGCGACCACAGCCGGACGGATTACGATGAAGTCAACACCATGAAGGACTACGTCATGGACCGGGGCGTTCCCTCCAGCGACGTGTTTATGGATCACGCAGGCTTCTCCACCTATGAGAGCATGTACCGGGCCAGGGATGTGTTCTGCGCAGAGCGGATCGTCATCGTCTCCCAGAGCTACCATCTGTACCGGGCGGTCTACGACGCCCGGGCCTTGGGGCTGGATGCCTGGGGCGTGGCGGCGGAGGATGTGGCCTACAGCGGCCAGCTGCTGCGGGATCTGCGGGAGATTTTGGCCCGGGACAAGGACTTTTTCTACTGCCTGCTGCAGCCTGACCCCACCTTCCTGGGCGACCCCATTCCGGTCTCCGGCGACGGAAACCGGAGCAACGGATAATGCAATGGCTCCCCGGAAACCGGGGAGCCATTGATTCTGTGCCATGCCTTTGCCCCTCTCCGGGGGATACATGCCAAATCCACCTCCGGAGCGAATCCTTCCACGCTTCATGTTTCCTCTAACCTGCGCAGCACCAACGTGGGCAGATGCGGGCGGTTCCACAGGCGGACGCCGCCCAGGCCCCGGGACACCGCCAGGGTGGTGCAGCCCTGGGTATAGAGTCCCTCGCAGTCCTTGGGGAACAGCGTCCGGTCCACGCTCAGCAGGCCTCCCACAAAGGGCAGGCGGATCACGCCGCCGTGGCCGTGGCCCGCCAGCACCAGATCGGCCTCCAGCGCCGCCCACAGATCCAGGGTGTTGTTCCGGTGGCAGAGCATGACCACATAAGGGTCGCCGGGGACCTCCCGGCGGAGCCGGTCCAGGAACTGGGCCGGCTGTTCCATATCCCGGTAGCCGTTGGGATCCTCCACGCCGGCCAGAACCAGGGTCTGCCCCTCCCGTTCCAGGGTCACATAGCTGTTGCGCAGCACCGTGACGCCCCAGGCTTCCAGCTGGTCCAAAACCGCCTCCGTATCCCTGCGGACCCACTCGTGGTTGCCGGTGACAAAATAGGTGGGGGCCAGGGCCGCCAGACCGGTGACCAGCGGTTCCAGGCTGGGCAGGTTGGTGGCTTCATCCACCAGATCGCCGCTGATGGCAATGAGGTCGGGCCGGGATTCCGCCACGGCCTCCAGAAGCCGGCTGCTGTCCGGACCGTATTGGGTGCCGTGGATGTCCGTGAGCAGGGTGATGCGCAGACCGTCGAAGGCCGCCGGCAGTCGGGGGGACGTGACGGTCCAGTCCTCGGCCTCCAGGGCGTAATTACAGTACAGGGCCGCCAGCACCGCTGTCAGGGCCGCGGCAGCCCAGAATTTTCTTCGTTTCTTCATGGGAAAGCCCTCCTGGGGGCTATGATACCACAGGAGGGCCGTCGAAGGATGAAAAAATCATGAATTTGCCTTTTCCCGCAGCTGCTCGATCTTCCAGCTGCACCGCCAGACCATGCGGAGCATGACCACGGCCACGCAGGCGGGGATCAGGTCCTGCAAGAGAATGGCCGGGAACGGATTGACCAGATAGTTGACCAGATTGGTCAGAAAGCAGATCAGCAGGATCGCGAAGGTGAAGCGGAACAGGCCGCGGATATTGCCGTAGTGCCGGATCAGGGACTCCGTGTCGGTGTACAGGGCAAAGGGGCCGTCGGCCACTTGTTTCCGCAGGAACACCCACCGGACCCACCGGCAGATTACCTCCACACCGCTGTCCTCCATGAGCTGGCGGTAGCCCTCAAAATCCGCGCCGTTTTCCAGGAAGTCAATCTGATACCGGTATTCCCCCGGCTCGCAGGGGACAAAGGTGTACACACCCAGGAAGAACTCCTCCAAGGCCCAGCCCTGGTTGGCCAT
Organism: uncultured Clostridia bacterium; assembly: GCA_945864925.1. Classification (GTDB taxonomy): domain Bacteria; phylum Bacillota; class Clostridia; order Oscillospirales; family Oscillospiraceae; genus Avoscillospira. Next base: position 546 of record CAMBCW010000207.1, on the reverse strand, counting down.
ATGCTGGAGCCACTGGGTCTCCTTGTCCTTATCGTAATACCAACGGAACTGTTTCATATTTCCTCCTCCATTTTTCTGCCGTTCTCCAGCAGCTCTCCCAGCCGCCGCAGCTCCGATGCAAAGGCCTGCCGGCCCGCGTCGGTGATCACATACTCCTTTTTCTTCCGCGATGCGGGATCCGCCCGCAGCAGGACAATCCAGCCCCGCTCCAGCAGGGAGTTGATGGCCCCATAGAGGGTGCCCGGCCCCAGATTCACCCGGCCGCCAGTCATCTCCGCCACCTCCTGGATGATGCCGTAGCCGTGGTTGGCATGGCGTAGGGCCAGCAGGATATAGTAGATTGCCTCCGTCACATTGTCGCCTCCCGATATATCGTCTAACGATGTATTTAATATATCAGGTCACGATATATTTGTCAAGAAAAAAGTAGGGAACGGATTACCACGTCGCTTCGCTCCTCGCAATGACACGCATTTATGAATGCACCACGGTGAACGAAACCTGTCTCTTATACACATCTGACGCTGCCGACGATATGCAGTGTGT
>CAMBCW010000206.1 GCA_945864925.1 uncultured Clostridia bacterium | reverse complement strand
TACACACTGCATATCGTCGGCAGCGTCAGATGTGTATAAGAGACAGGCTCTGGTCTGTCCGTGGGGGAACTGGAGCTGATGGTGGCGCTCCTGGCCGCCGGTACCATGGCCTGCGGCGAGTTCATTGTGGGGTTCTTCGTGACCCTGGCGGCCCGGATCAAGCAGGGGCGCTGGTGGCAGACGGCCCTGGTCTGGCGGGTGGGCTGCTGGGCCTGGCGGACAGGAAAGAAGCTCCTGAACCTGCTGAGCAAGCCCCTGTATCAGGTGGGGCAGACCTTCGCCGGGGCATACCACGCTCTGGGCATGGCGCCCCGGGCGGCGCTGGTGATCCTGGCGGCCCTGGGCCTGGACGTCATTCTGATGCTTTTGATGGTGACCACCAACCACCCCGGCCCCATGCTGCTGCTGGTGGCCGTTTATAACCTGCTTCTGCTGGCCGCTGTGATCTTTGCCGTGGGCCAGATGAAACAGCTCCAGAGCGCGGCTAAGAAACTGGCCTCCGGCGATCTGGATTACCAGCTGGATACTTCGAAGCTGTACTTTGACTTTCAGGAGCATGGCAATGCGCTCAACGCCATTGCCGAGGGCATGAACAAGGCTGTGGAGCAGCGGATGAAATCGGAGCGGCTGAAAACCGAGCTGATTACCAATGTCTCCCATGACATCAAGACGCCTCTGACCTCCATTGTCAACTATGTGGATCTGCTGCAGAAGCCCCATACCGAGGAGGAGGGAGCCCAGTATCTGGAGGTGCTGGACCGCCAGGCCAAGCGGCTGAAGCGGCTGACGGAAAATCTGGTGGAGGCGTCCAAGGCGTCCACAGGCAACCTGCCGGTGGTGCTGGTCCCCACCAGCGTGCTGGAGCTGGTGAACCAGGCCGTGGAGGAATACCGGGACCGGCTGGAGGCCGGAAAGCTGGAGGTTGTCACCAGCCTGCGGGGCGACCTGACGGTGCAGGCCGACGGCAAGCTCATGTGGCGCATTCTGGACAATCTGCTGAACAATGTGGTCAAATATGCCCTGGCTGGCACCCGGGTCTATGTGACGGCCCAGAAGCAGGGCCAATGGGTGACCATCGCCGTGAAGAACATCTCCCGGGATCCGCTGAATGTGGAGGCCGATGAGCTGATGGAACGCTTTGTCCGGGGGGACAGCGCCCGCAGTACTGAAGGCAGCGGTCTGGGCCTGAATATTGTGCAGAGCCTGACCCAGCTGCAGCATGGACAGTTCCGGCTGACCGTAGACGGCGACCTGTTTAAGGCTGAGGTGACGCTGCCGGTTTCCATCCAGGAGGCATGAACGGTTTCACGGAAGGATTCAGGGTTTCCTGACAGCTTAAGCATTTTATTTGGCACTTTTTTGCACAGTTTGTACAAAATTGTGTTTTTCTATCAAGGACAGTTGACAACATCGGAAAAACGCATATAATAGACTCAAATGAATATTGACCCGATTACGGCTGACAGGAAAAAGCCATTGCTTACCGAAGGAGTCACACTCTCAGGTGAAAAGACTGCCAGCCAGAGGAACTCTGGAGAAGCTCAGCAATGAGTGCCGAAGGTGCAAGGCGAAAGCCGAATCTCTCAGGCAAAAGGACAGAGACGAACGCCCCCCTCCCGGGGGGAATCAGCGCGTCTACGCCCGGCAGAGTTCTGCCGGGCTTTTTGTCCGCCGGGAACAGGAAAAGGAGACGCCATCATGTATAAAAACAATGCCCATACCATCTGCTTTGTGAAGGACTATGACCCGGAGCTGGCAGATCTGATGTTCCAGGAGCTGTACCGCCAGCGGCGGAATATCGAACTCATCGCTTCCGAGAATATTGCCTCTCCGGCAGTCATTGCCGCCATGGGCACCATTCTGACAAACAAATATGCCGAGGGCCTGCCGGGGAAGCGGTATTACGGCGGCTGCGAATATGTGGACGAAGTGGAGCGGCTGTGCATCCAGCGGGCCAAGGACCTGTTCGGCGCGGAGTTCGTCAACGTCCAGCCCCACTCCGGCGCCCAGGCCAATCTGGCGGTCTATGCCGCCCTGCTGCAGCCCGGCGATACTTTGGTGGGCATGAACCTGGCCTGCGGCGGTCATCTGACCCACGGCGCGCCGGTGAATCTCTCCGGCAAATATTACAACTCCGTGGGTTACGGCGTCGACCCCGACACCGGCCGCATCGACTATGACCAGGTGGAGGATCTGGTGAAGCGGAACAAGGCCAAACTCCTGGTGGCCGGCGCATCGGCCTATCCCCGGGCCATCGACTTCCAGGTCATGGGGGACATCGCCCACCGCAACGGCGCCCTGTTCATGGTGGATATGGCCCACATCGCGGGCCTGGTGGCCGGCGGCGAGCACATGAGCCCTGTGCCCTATGCCGATGTGGTGACCACCACCACCCACAAGTCCCTCCGCGGCCCCCGGGGCGGCCTGATCATGGCCCGGGAGGAGTTTGGCAAAAAGCTCAATTCCGGCGTGTTCCCCGGCACCCAGGGCGGCCCCCTGATGCACGTCATCGCCTCCAAGGCCGTGTGTTTGAAGGAAGCTGCTACGCCGGAATTCAAACAATATGCCCACAAGATTGTGGTCAACGCCAAGGCCTTGGCCCAGAGCCTGCTGGAGCAGGGCATGGATCTGGTTTCCGGCGGCACAGACAACCACCTGATGCTCACCGACCTGCGGAGCCTGGGCGTCACCGGCAAGGAGCTGGAGCAGCGGCTGGACGAGGTGCACATCACCGTCAATAAGAACGCCATTCCCAACGACCCTCAGAAGCCCAATATCACCAGCGGCGTCCGCATCGGCACCCCTGCCGTCACCACCCGGGGCATGAACGAGGAGGACATGAAGTGCATCGGCGAGCTGATCTACCAGGCGGCTACGGACTTTGAGGCCAGTGCCGACCGGATTCGTCAGCAGGTGATGGCCCTGACGGACAAATATCCCCTGTACGAGTAAACGGGAACCCTTGCATGTCTGCGCCGCCGGTGCTACAATGGGGAGCGAACGGGAGGCGCAGGCTGATGCTGGGAGACTGCCATATTCATATGATTCTCGATGGCGTCTATTATCGCGCCGCCATCGATCACCAGAAGGAACGGCCCGATGAAGCCCTGATCCGCAACAGGCTGGCGGATTACGCGGCCCGGGGGATCACGTTTCTCCGGGACGGCGGAGACGCCTGGGGCGTGGGCCTGCGGGCGTCGCAGCTGGCAGGGGAGTACGGGATCACCTACCGCACGCCGGTATTCAATATCTGCCGCCGGGGACACTACGGATGCTTTCTCGGCAGGAGCTTTGAAACCCTGCAGGAGTATCGCGCCCTGGTGGACGAGGTGGCGGAAAGGGGCGGCCATTTTATCAAAATTATGGTTTCAGGCCTCATGGATTTTTCCCAATTCGGCGTCCTGACCGACACAGCCTGCTCCTACGAGCTGTGCCGGGATCTGATCTCTGCTGCCCATGACCGGGGGTTTGCAGTCATGGCCCACGCCAACGGCTCCGAGGCTGTGTCCAACGCCCTGCGGGCGGGGGTGGACAGCGTGGAACACGGGGCCTATCTGGACCGGGAGACCCTCTGTCAGTTGGCGGAGAGCGGTGCGGTCTGGGTGCCGACCCTTGTCACCATCGCCAATCTGCGGGGCTTGGGCCGGTTCCCGGACGCAGTTCTGGAGCCTCTGAAGGCGCTGCAGCAGCAAAATGTGGCGGAAGCCGCTGCCATGGGCGCCAAAATTGCATTGGGGACCGACGCCGGTGCCTACGCGGTCTATCACGGAACGGCGGTGCAGCAGGAATATGACTTGCTGCGGGAGGCCCTGGGAGAACGGACGGATGAAATTCTCCGGGCCGGCGAAGGGGAAATCCGCGCCAGGTTTTAGAAAAACCCTCTGCTGAAAAAACAGAACCAGATTCCAATCTGGTGGCCTCGCAGAGTTTTCCCGCCCGCAGGCGGGAAAATAAAGTCACAATCTTCAAAATTCCGGGACATGCGCCTGGAATTTTGACCTCTAATCGGGCAAGTGTGCGCCTTTGGCGTGCGCGCAGCCCGATGCAAATTCTCCTT
>CAMBCW010000205.1 GCA_945864925.1 uncultured Clostridia bacterium | reverse complement strand
TTTGCATATTGTCTCTTTTTGTTTTGGGTGTTGCACTTCATATTGTAATCTGCCAGGCTCCCCTACAACAGGGGAGCCTTGGTGCGGTCTGTGTTTGCGCAAAAGCACCATGGTGCGGCAGCGCTTTTGTCTTGCAGAATGATCAATCCATCATAAACAGCATCTTCGCCACCTGGGCGCGGGTGACCATGCCCTGGGGTTGGAGTTTGCCGCCGATCCCGTTGATGACGCCCTGTTCCACCATGGCTGTCAGCGCAGGTCTGGCCCAGTCAGAAACCTTGGACTCGTCCGGGAATTCTTCCAGGGCGTCGGAATCCGAGGATGCATTCGCCGTCCGGGCCAGAATGGTCATGGCCGCCTCCCGGGTGATACTGGTACTTGGTTCAGCGTAGACCTTGCCGTTCTTGGCGCTGCCGGTAAAATAGTCCAACGCGTAGGCCGCCTTTACAGCATCCATGGCCCAGTCTGCAATCTGCGTTTCGTCAGCAAAGGGCAGTTCCACATCGGTATAAGCCGCCGTATCCACTCCCAGCCAACGGATCAGCGCCACCAGGAACTCTTGGCGGGTCATGGAGTCGTCAGGCCGGTAGACCACGTCTCCGGCATCCGTCTCCGCTCCCTTCAGAACCCCCTGGAAGTACAGCTGGGAGATATAAAACCGGGCCCAGTGGTTTTCCAGATCCGTCATGGGATTTTCCCGAAGCTCCAAGGGGATCTCCATCTCCAGGCTGCCGCAGGAGACGGTCAGGACGCCCCTTCCCTCTTTGGGGCCGGCCGTCAGCGTTCCATCCTGCGTCACCTTTCCCAGACCGCCGGACACAGACCAGCGGAAGGAACTGTCCCGGGCCGCCAGCTCCATGCCCAGATATTGGGCCTGGGCCGTCAGGGACACATCGGTACCCGTCTCCACCAGCAGGCTTTCCACGGGCTTGTCCCAGTCCTCCCAGAGGACCGTCATGGCCGTGGGCGTCTCCACCACCTGCACGACAGCCGAGCCGGACAGGCCGCCGGCACTGGCGGTGACTGTGGCCGTCCCCGGCTGTCCCGCCGTAAATACGCCCCGCTCCACCGTGCCGCCGGAAGCCGACCAGCTGACCGTGCCCGGCAGCGACGCCGGCATGTAATTGCCGTCTGCCGCCTTGACCGTCAGCTCCACCTGTCCGCCGGGCAGCACAGCCCGGTCATAGGGATAGACAAACAGGCGCTTCGCCGCTCCGGAGGCCGTGGTGGGCCGCACAAAGAACAGGAAATTGGCGCAGGCACGCTGCTGGCCGTCAGAGGGATCGTTGACCGTGGTGAAGCTGCGGTCGCCTGGCTGGGTGACACCCACACAGGTGGAGCCGCCGCCATCCAGGTTCACTGCTGTGACGCAGCCCAGTTCCACCATCCGCTGGGCCAGCTCCGCCAGGGTCATGCCTGCAGAATTCCGGCTCCGATCCACTGTATAAACCACCACATCGCCGTTTCGCTTGAGGCCCAGCGCCGTCCGGGGCGCCTGGCGCTCCGCGCTGTCCAGCTGGAAGCTGCTGCAGGCCTTTCCGCCTTCCACCAGAAGGTCTCCGCCGCCCACGGCATAGTCCACCTGCTCCCAATCCCGGTCGATCGAGGTCCGAAGTGTCACAGTGTCTCCAACCTTCAGGCTCCGCAGCGCCTGCTGAAAGGGCTCATAGTCCCCTTCCTCGGCAATGGAGAGCACAAAGCCGCCCTGGGGAATGGCGCAGGACTTGGTGTCCTCCACAATTCCGGAAACCTTGGCCTTCATTTGGCCGTTGAGGGGCAGGGACGCTTCCTCCGCCTGCAGCACCACATGGTAGCCGGCCACGGCGCCCTTGGTCCTGGTATCATAGTCCCGGGAATACAGGACAATGCCGTTGTTTTTTACCAGAAGCTGGTTATAATGGAGCAGGATCGTCTCTTTCCCCCAGCTGCCTTCCACCTTCAGCTCCGGCTGGCCGATTTTCACCGTGCCGTCTGCCTCAATCCCCACTGTGACGCCGCCGCCGCTACTGCGCAGGACGCCGTCTGTGACCACCATTCCAATGGGAATGCCATTGGACATGTCAAAGAAAGCCGCATTGACGGCAGCCACCGCTGTATAGCCTTTCCCGGCTACATAGGCTTCTATGTAGTCCATGGTACTGCGGCCGTAGAGGCTGTCGCCGTAGACCACCATGGGGCGGACATCACCACCGGGATGGTAGGTCAGGACATGCTCCTTGCTGGCCTCGCCATTGTCCACAAAGGCGGAGGTCAGAGCCACGCTGTCAGCCAGAGACAGCTTGGACTGCTGCAGTACCTGGGCCGCGTTGGCCGTGGACACCAGCAGAACAGCCGTCAGTACCGCCGCCCCAAACCGAAAAAAACGATGTTTCATCGCAATGTTCCTTTCTCTTTGAAATTACCTCATGTTAACATAATTCCGGACGGTTGTAAAGTCAGAATCTCCCGGCGGAAAAGTTCACAATTTAGCCTTTTTTTGCCTGGCCCTTTGTGATAGAATAAGGGTTACGAAATATTTCCGGAAAGGATTTCAATAAAATGGGATTGTTCGATAAACTCTTCGGCACCCGCTCCGAGCGGGAAATCAAGAAGTTCTCCGGCCAGGTGGACCGCATTCTGGCCCTGGAGGAGACCTACCGGCAGTTGACCGACGAGCAGCTGCAGGCCAAGACGGCGGAATTCAAAGCCCGCCTGGCCCAGGGCGAGACTCTGGACGACCTGCTGGTGGACGCCTTTGCCGCCGTCCGGGAGGCTGCCGACCGGGTTCTGGGCATGCGCCCCTACCGGGTGCAGCTGATTGGCGGCATTGTCCTGCACCAGGGCCGTATCGCCGAAATGAAGACCGGCGAAGGCAAGACCCTGGTGGCCATTCTGCCGGCCTACCTCAATGCCCTGTCTGGCAAGGGCGTCCACATTGTCACGGTCAACGACTACCTGGCCAAGCGCGACAGCGAATGGATGGGCAAGGTCTACCGGTTCATGGGCCTGAAGGTGGGCCTGATCATCCACGGTCTGACCCCCGCCCAGCGGCGGGAGGCCTATGCCGCCGACATCACCTACTGCACCAACAACGAGCTGGGCTTCGACTACCTGCGGGATAACATGGCCATCTATAAGCAGGAGATGGTTCAGCGGGGCCACAATTTCGTCATCGTGGACGAGGTGGACTCCATCCTTATCGATGAGGCCCGGACGCCGCTGATTATCTCCGGCCAGGGCGAGGCCTCCACCAAGCTCTATGAGATGGCGGATTTCTTTGTCTCCCGGCTGAAAAAGCAGGTCTTTGCCACCACTGACGAGAAGGAAAACCAGGACCAGTACGACTGCGACTACATCGTGGACGAAAAATCCCGGACCGCCTCCCTGACGGCCAAGGGCATCGCCAAGGCCGAGGAGTTCTTCCAGATTGAGAATCTCTCCGACCCCGACAATGCCACCCTGGCCCACCATATCAACCAGGCCATGAAGGCCCGGGGCATTATGAAAAAAGACATCGACTATGTGGTCAAAGACGGTCAGGTCATCATTGTCGATGAGTTCACCGGCCGCCTGATGTACGGCCGCCGGTACAACGAAGGCCTGCACCAGGCCATTGAGGCCAAGGAAGGTGTCACCGTCGCCAACGAATCCAAGACCCTGGCCACCATCACCTTCCAGAATTTCTTCCGGCTCTACGCCAAGCTCTCCGGCATGACCGGCACCGCCCTGACGGAAGCAGAGGAATTCATGGGCATCTATGACCTGGACGTCATTGAGATTCCCACCAACAAGCCCATTGCCCGTGTGGACGACCCCGACGTGGTCTACAAGACCGAGGTTGGCAAATTCCGGGCCGTCATCCGGCAGATTGAGGAATGCCACGCCAAGGGCCAGCCGGTGCTGGTGGGCACCATCTCCATTGAGAAGTCCGAGCTGCTGAGCAAGCTGCTGAAAAAAGAGGGCATTCCTCACAACGTTCTGAACGCCAAGCACCATGAGAAGGAAGCAGAAATTGTGGCCCAGGCCGGCAAGCTGGGCGCCGTCACCATTGCCACCAACATGGCCGGCCGCGGCACTGACATCATGCTG
>CAMBCW010000204.1 GCA_945864925.1 uncultured Clostridia bacterium | reverse complement strand
CATCCGCGAAGCGGATCCTTTCATTGTCAATTGCGAAGACAAATCCCAATTTGTCTCATTTTTTGGCCCTTGAGCAATCCCGTCATTGATACGCGGAACGCCCGGACGAAAGCTGTCCGGGCGTTCCGCGTCTTTATAATTGCTTCATAGCCGCGTCGTAGAGGGCGTTTTTGGCGAAGCCGGTTTCCTTGGCCACCAGCTTGACGGCGTCCTTGCGGCTGAGGCCCTGGGCCAGCTTTTCCGCCACCAGGGACAGGGCGTCCTCCAGGGTCAGTTCCGTGACCGGAGGCGGTGCGGCGCCCTCCAGAACCAGAACATATTCCCCCCGGGGATCCTGCTCCCGGTAGTAGTCCACGGCGCCCTGCAGCGTGGTGCGGATGACCTCCTCATGGAGCTTGGTCAGTTCCCGGCACAGGCTGATGCGCCGCTCCGGCCCGAAGGCGGCCAGCAGGTCGTTCAGGGTGTTGGTCAGCTTGTGGGGCGCTTCATAAAATACCATGGTCCGCTGCTCCGCCGCCAGAGACTGCAGATGCTCCTGGCGGCTTTTTTTATTGGTGGACAGGAACCCCTCAAAGGTGAACCGCCCTGTGGGCAGGCCAGACATGCTCAGGGCTGTGATGACGGCGCAGGGGCCGGGAATGGCCGAAACCGTCACGCCGTTCTGGGCGCACAGGGCCACCAGATCCTCGCCGGGATCGGAGATGGCGGGAGACCCGGCGTCGGAGACCAGGGCGCAGGTCTCCCCGGCCAGGAGACGCTCCAGAATCCGCTGTCCGCTCTCTGCGCGGTTGTGCTCATAGTAGCTGACCAGGGGCTTTTTGATATTCAGATGATTCAGCAGCTTCAGGCTGACCCGGGTGTCCTCCGCGGCAATGAAGTCCGCGGCCTCCAGGGTCTCCCGGCAGCGCTGGGAGATGTCGCCCAGATTGCCGATGGGCGTGGGAACCAGATATAACATGCCTGCCATGGCGGTGCTCCTTTATGCTCTGTGATAGATGGTTTTGTAATCCGGTGTTTCTTCGCCGTCTTCCGTGAATAAAACCAGGTCCGGCTCGTACTGCATCCCCGGTTTGCCGCCTTTCCGCGCCTCCAGCAGCACCAGGCTCACGGGACTCCGGGGCCGGTGGCGGACGAAGCGGATGCGCTTTGGCTCCAGGTTTTGGCTGCGCAGCTCCCAGATCAGGTCAGCCAGCCGTTCCGGCCGGTGCACCAGGACAAAGCTGCCGCCGTATTTCAGCAGCCACGCAGCCGCCTGGGTCAGCTGGGCCAGCGTGCAGGTCTGTTCACTGCGGGCGGCGGCCCGGGGACCGCCGGGGCCGCTGCCCACGGGGAAGTAGGGCGGATTGGAAATGACACCGTCCATGGAGCCGGCGGGAAGCAGGGAACGGATCTCCCGCAGATCCCCCTCCAGAACGGTACAGCGCAGACCGCTGCGGGCGGCGTTTTCCTGGGCCAGCCGGGCGGCCTCCGGCTGCAGCTCCACACCGGTGACCTGCAAGGTGGGATCCGACGCCAGGAGCATCAGCGCAATGGCGCCGCTGCCGCAGCCCAAATCGGCCACGGCCGCCCCGCGGGAAAACCGGGCAAAGGCGGCGCAAGCCACGCTGTCGGTGCCGAGGCGGAACTGATTCTCCGGCTGCAGAAGGGTCACGCCGTTCCAAAGGGTTTCCTGGTGCATATTGCCTCCTATGAAAAAAACCTGTGCATGCCGCACAGGCTTTTTTCTGTGTACGTTGAATTAGCCTTCGACGATTGCTTCGTTGGGGCATTCGCCAGCGCAGGTGCCGCATTCGACACAAGCATCGGCATCGATGACGTACTTGCCATCGCCCTCAGAGATCGCGCCCAGGGGGCAGGCATCGGCGCAGGTGCCGCAGCTGACGCAAGCGTCGGTGATCACATATGCCATTGAGAAACACCTCCATAATAGTTTGCGCTTTCATTCTATCATGTTTTGCAAAAAAAGCAAATGAAATTATTGCAATTCCAGTTTTTCTTCCCAGCAGTATAAATTTTCCTGCTGCGGGCAGAATTTCCCTGCGAGAGATTTTGGAAGGAGGCGGTGGCATTGGGAAAATAGCGATGCACCTGGAGACGGAGCGCACGGTGGCCCAGGCCAGGGTGGAAGCCGTGCGGCTGGGTCACGGACAGGTGGGCAGTGAACACCTGCTGCTGGCGCTTTTGGTACGCCGCAGCTCCGATGCCGCCTGGTTGTTGGAGCAGTACGGCTGGAATGCGGAAGCTGTCAGGGCCGTTCTGGAGTGGGGCACACCGAATTTGCCGCTGCCACAGGGCCTGTCCGCCGATGCCCGGCAAATTCTGCTGGCTGCGGGGGAAGCGGCCTCCGGTCTGGGCGCTGTCCAGGTGCTGCCGGAGCACCTGCTGCTGGCACTGCTGCGCACGTCCGATTCTGCGGCGGCCAGATTGCTGGAGCAGGGAGGGACGTGCCTGGACTGCCTGTTTACGGATTTGTATCTGATACTGGACGGTGCGCTGCGCCGTCCGCCGGAAAGGGGAAGCGTTATGCGGCTGCTGGAGCAGTTCTGCGAGGATATGGTGGAGCGGGCCAACGCCATGGATCCGGTCATAGGCCGGGAGGAAGAAATTGAGACGGTCATGGGGATTCTCAGCCGGAAGCAAAAGAATAACCCGGCGCTGATTGGCGAGCCTGGCGTGGGCAAGACGGCCATTGTGGAGGGCCTGGCCCAGCGGATGGCTGCCGGCCAGGTGCCGGAGCAGCTGCAGAGCAAGCGGCTGCTGTCTCTGAACCTGGCCAGCGTTCTGGCGGGGACCAAGTACCGGGGAGAGTTCGAGGAACGGGTGCGGGACATCCTGGCGGAAATCCGCCGCTGCGGCAATGTGATTTTGTTTGTGGATGAGATGCACACCCTGGTGGGCGCCGGCTCGGCGGAGGGCGCCATTGACGCGGCAAACCTCCTGAAACCGGCTCTGGGCCGCGGGGAAATTCAAATGATCGGCGCAACCACTCTGGAGGAGTACCGGAAGTATATTGAAAAAGATGCGGCCCTGGAGCGGAGGTTCCGACCGGTCACCGTGCGGGAACCCTCCCGGGCCGATACGCTGGCTATGCTGGAGGGCCTGCGGCCCGGACTGGAAAAGCACCATCATATTCGCATCACCCGGGAGGCCATGGAGGCTTCCGTAGAGCTCAGCTGCCGTTATCTCACGGATCATTTTCTGCCGGATAAGGCAGTGGACCTGCTGGATGAGGCGGCAGCCCGGGCCAGGAATCGCCGCCGGGGAGACCGAACCAGCGAAGAAACCCGGCGGCAGCTCAATCAGGAGCTGTCCCAGGCTGTCCGGGAAAACCGATTTGAACAGGCGGCAGCCCTGCGGGACCGGCTGCAGCAGCTGGTGCGGCAGCAGCGGGGCCTGTTCAGCCGCACGGTTCTGGACCGGGAGGATATTGCAGCCGCCGTCTCCCAGCGCACAGGGATTCCCCTGGGCCGGGTGACTCAGTCGGATCGGGAGCGGCTGCTGCACCTGTCGGAGGAGCTGCAGAAGCAGGTGCTGGGGCAGAGCGAGGCGGCGGAGGCTGTGGCGGCTGCCGTGTGCCGGGGCCGCCTGGGTCTGGCCGATGGTGCGCGGCCGGTGGCGTCTCTGCTGTTTTTGGGGCCTACGGGAGTGGGGAAGACCGCGCTGTGCAAAGCCCTGGCGGACTGTGTCTATGGCAGCCGGGACGCCCTGGTGCGGCTGGATATGTCGGAATATATGGAGCAGCACGCTGTCTCCCGGCTCCTGGGCGCGCCGCCCGGCTATGTAGGCCATGGCGAAGGGGGCGAGCTGACGGAAAAGGTCCGCCGCCGGCCCTACTGTGTGGTGCTGCTGGATGAGCTGGAAAAGGCCCACCGGGATGTGACCGGTATTCTGCTTCAGGTACTGGAGGATGGAATTCTGACAGACTCCATGGGCCGCCATGTGGACTTCCGCAACACCATCATCGTCATGACCTCCAACCTGGGCAGCTGCCGCACGGGCCTAGATCAGGTGGGGTTCCTGGGGAAGCTGTCTCTTATACACATCTGACGCTGCCGACGATATGCAGTGTGTAG
>CAMBCW010000203.1 GCA_945864925.1 uncultured Clostridia bacterium | reverse complement strand
CATCTACATCGATGACCTCTCCTTTGAGGAAAACGAGGTGGAATACAAGTTCCTGAAGGCTGTGATCGAAGGCGGCGTGGAAACGAGGCCGGACAACGTTCTGATCTATGCCACCTCCAACCGCCGCCATCTGATCAAGGAAACCTGGTCGGACCGCAATGATATGGAGCATCAGAACGACGTGCACCGGTCTGACACCATGGAGGAAAAGCTCTCCCTGGCGGCCCGCTTCGGCGTCACGATTAACTACAACGCCCCCAACCGGCAGCAGTATCATGAGATTGTCAAGGGGCTTGCCCAGCGCCAGCTGCAGGAGGACTTGTCCGAGGAGGAACTGCTCCTGCAGGCCAACCGCTGGGAGCTGCGGCATGGCGGTATTTCCGGCCGTACTGCTCAGCAATTTATCAACTATTTGGCAGGAAAGGAACCTGATGATTATGGTAACCCTTGACAAAATGTACCATGCTGCCTTTATCCTCAAGGAGGTAGCACGGCGGACGGATTTGATCTATGCGCCGAATTTGAGCAAAGACGCGGAGATCTATCTGAAAACTGAAAACCTTCAGGTCACCGGCAGTTTCAAGCTGCGGGGCGCCTATTATAAGATCAGCCAGCTGACGGAGGAACAGAAGAAGGCGGGCATCATTGCCTGCAGTGCCGGCAACCATGCCCAGGGTGTGGCCCTGGCATCCACGCGGCAGGGCGTGCGCAGCGTGGTTTACATGCCGGACAGCGCCCCCATCAGCAAGGTGGAGGCGACCAAGCGGCTGGGAGCGGAGGTTGTCCTGACCAAGGGCGCCTATGACGATGCCTATGCGGCGGCGGTAAAAGCCCAGCAGGAGACCGGTGCGACCCTGATTCACCCCTTTGATGATGACGAAGTCATCGCCGGACAGGGTACCATCGGCCTGGAGATTCTGGATCAGATGCCCGATGTGGATGCGGTCATCGTCCCCATTGGCGGCGGCGGCCTGATCTCCGGCGTGGCTTTTGCCATTAAGCAGCTGCGGCCCTCTGTCAAGGTCTATGGTGTGCAGGCCAATAATGCACCCAGTATGTTCGAAAGCCACCGCCAGGGACATCAGATCACGCTGGATTCCGTCCATACCTTTGCAGACGGCATTGCTGTGAAACACCCGGGCGATACCACCTTTGCCATGGTGGAAAAGTTTGTGGACGATATTGTCACGGTATCTGAGGATGAAATCGCCACAGCGATTCTGACCATGATTGAGAAACAGAAGCTCATTGCCGAGGGCGCCGGCGCGGTCTCGGTGGCAGCTGCCATGTTTAATAAGCTTCCCTTGGCAGGGAAAAAGGTGGTTTGCCTGGTGTCCGGCGGCAATATCGACGTCAATATCCTCTCCCGAGTGATTACTAGAGGCCTGGTCACGTCCGGCCGCAATGCCAACCTGCTCATTGCTCTGGAGGATAAGCCGGGCCAGCTGGTGGGAGTCAGTGAAATTATCTCCCGCTGCGGCGCCAATGTGGTCTCTGTCCGTCATGAGCGGTCTGATCCCAATATGGCCATTTCCAGCTGCTTCCTGCGGGTGGGGATGGAAACCAGAGACTTTGCGCAGATTGCGGAAATCAGGGAAGAGCTGACGAAAGCAGGCTTTGTGATTGTGCAGTGATGACACTTTACCTTCCGGGGAATGTTTGCTATAATGGACAGCAAACGACAAAAGTGAGGAAACAGCTATGAGAATGCGCAAGAAGCCCAACCTGATCCCCCGGATGGAAGCAGCGGCAGAGTATTGGATCCGCGATCCGGAAGCCTATAAGGGACGCTGGCGGGAGCTGATGCCGGAATGCAGGGAGCTTCGGGTGGAAGTTGGCTGCGGAAAAGGCGGATTCACCGTCAGGACCGCGTCAGCAGAGCCGGATATTCTGCTGATTGCCGTGGAAATCTGCAAGGACGCCATGGTTGTGGCCATGGAGAAAGCCAAGGCCATGGGGCTGAAGAATGTCTGGTTTATTTCTATGGACGTGGCAAATATAGAAAATGTCTTTGCCGAGAGTGAAATCGATCTGCTCTACATCAATTTCTGTGACCCCTGGCCCCGCAAGAAAAACGCCAAGCGCCGTCTGACCTTCCGTTCCTTCCTGGATCGGTACCGCCGGGTCATCAAGCTGGGTGGGCAGATCCACTTTAAGACCGACAATGCCAATCTGTTTGAATTCTCTCTGGAAGAGTTTGAAGCCTGCGACCTGGAAATGCGAAATGTGACCCGCAATCTCCACGAGAACGGTCCCGTGGGCATCATGACGGATTATGAGGAAAAGTTCTACAATCTGGGTACTCCCATCAACCGTTGCGAATGCATTGTCCGCAGCAAGCCAGCTGAAGCAGAATAAGCAGAATGAATTTGCAGGGACATTTCAAAAATGTCCCTGCAAGTTTTTTGTAACATTGATCCCCTTCGATTGTTATATAGACAGAAGGGCAGGAAAGGAGGGGCGCCATGACCCTGGAGGAATTATATCAGGAAAATTATCCCATCGTTTATGGCTACCTTCTGTCTCTCTGCGGCAGCAAGGCGCAGGCGGAGGATCTGGCGTCGGAAACCTTCCTGCGCGCCATTCAGAAGCCGGGGAAGTATGACGGCTGCTGCAAGCCCTCCACCTGGCTGTGTACCATAGCCCGTAACCTCTTCCTGAATGAACAGAAGCGGCAGCGGCGCCATGTGGAACTGGATCAGGCCGGGCAAGTGTGTGTCCCGGACTGTTCGGAGCGGTTGCTGGACCATGTCCTGGCCCAGGAGATAGTCCAGGCGGCGGAAAGAATGCCGGCAGAGATGCGGCAGGTGTTCTGTATGCGCACCAATGGCATGCGATTCCGGGAGATCGGCGACGCCCTTGGCAAAACGGAAACCTGGGCCCGGGTGACCTTTTTCCGGATCAAAACCAGAATATTGGAGGAATTGGAGGACTGACCATGGAAAACTGCGGAATTATCCGGGATCTGCTGCCGATCTATGCGGATGGGCTGGCGTCTGCGGAGACACAGGCACGGATCAAAGACCATCTGGAACACTGTGATGTCTGCCGGGCAGAGCTGCAGCGTATGACGCGGATGATGGAATCCAACGATCCCGTGAAAAACACCGCATTTCAGACAGCCCTGAAAAAACAGAAGTCAAATAACAATAAAAGGACCGTGGTTACGGTTGTTCTGACGCTGCTGCTGACAGTGGCCATTGCCCTGGGGATCCTTTGGTATCAGGATGTATTCTACTATCTGGGCAGCTACCGCTCTCCCGATGGCAGAGTCAAAACCACGGTCTACAGCCGGGATATCACGGAATTTATTCCGGAAAAGGATCATTTTACCCTGGTGGATGAGGGCGCTTGGCAGGGGAGAACCGTCCTTTGGGGGACCTTCGACGGCCTGTGGTGGTCCGCGGACAGCAACTACCAGGTGGTGTCTCTTCTGGACGAGGGCCAGTGTTACCTGACTCTCTTTGACTTTATTCGTAACACCGGCGTCAATCTGGATGCCTATTTGGAAATCGCGCTCTGCGGCTTGGAGGAATTCCGGAATGTACCCAAGAACGAAGACGGACGGGAGGAGATCGAGTTCCGCTTTCTCCAGTGGAGTCAGTATGACAGCAGTATACTGATCTATTTCTCCTATGTGGACACGGACGGGATCGACCGGGATGGCTATTTCTGGTACAGATACGCCTCTGGTGAGATCACCGGCGTCATCTTCCTGGAAACAGCCGTTGTGGACGGTGTGGTCAATGATGTCGGCACCGATTTTTATTCCCTGCAATTGGATCAGCTGGACGAAAACGGGAATGTCCTGGAATTTGTATTCACCACCTCTGCCGCCACACAGCTTCGCGGACTGGAGACGCTGAAAGAGGGAGACCACATCCGCATGGTATGCCATGGCCCGGAGGAATATGCCCAGCGGCCCTGGAGCTTTGTGTTTGGAAACGCCACGGATGAAACCATGCCCACAGCCATCTCAGTGACGGTACTGGAATAGAAGTGAAGCCCCCGGCGCAGTCATGCGCCGGGGGCCTGTCGTATCTGTCTCTTATACACATCTGACGCTGCCGACGATATGCAGTGTGT
>CAMBCW010000202.1 GCA_945864925.1 uncultured Clostridia bacterium | reverse complement strand
CGCTGAGAGGCTCCCCCTCAGGGGAGCCTCTTTTATAGTCTGCACGGTGTTATCTGTCGCTGGTGGGGTCGTAGTTCCGGCCAAACTGCAGATTGGTGAATTTGATGGTGCTGTCCATGGAGGGACGGGCGGGCTCTGCCGGTTCGGAGACGTCCATCATGCGGGTGATGTTCTGCTCAATTTCGTTGGCGATGTCCTCGGGGGTCTGGGCAGGCTCCGCCGGGGCGGCCTTGGGTACCACCAGGGGCTTCTCCTCGGAGGCCTCAAAGTCGAAGGGCTTGGCCCGCTTGGGGGCGGGAGCCGGCTCCCGGATGGTCAGGTCCTCTTTCTTCAGCTTTTCCAGCAGCTCCAGATGGCCCTTGATATCCTGCTCCAGGACCTGGATGAAGTTCTGGGCGGTGCGCCGGGCGTTGTCCATGCGCGCCTGCTCCTGCCGCACCACGGCGTCGGCCTGGGCGGTGACGGCGGAGGTGTCCGCGGTTTTGGTTTCGGCGGCGGCCTGGGCGTTGTTCATCAGCTGGGCGGCCTTCTTTTCGGCCTCGGCCACCATGGCGTCGGCGGTGCGCTGGGCTGTGAGGATGGCCTTGCGCATGCTCTGCTCCTGGGCCCGGTATTCCTCCAGCTTCTCCACCAGCACCTTCATTTTGCTCTTGAGAACGGCGTTCTCCTTGTACAGGGTAATATAGTCCTCGGTCAGGGGCTCCAGAAACTCGTCCACGGTCTGCATGTCATAGCCGCCGAACACGGCCTTGACAAAGGTTTTTTCCTGAATTTCCTGGGGTGTGAACATGGTCGGTCTCCTTCCTTCCGGCTTACAGATACAGGCCGCTGTTTTCCAGCTCGTCGATCAGATCGCCCACGATATCCACGTTGTAGGGGGTGATGATGTAGGTGGAGATGGCGATTTTCTTGATCTTGCCGTCCAGGGCGTAGGCGCAGCCGGAGAGGAAGTCCACCAGGCGGCGGGCGATGTCCTTGTTGGTGGACTCCAGGTTCAGCACCACGGCGTGGCGGCTGCGCAGGTGCTCTGCGATCTCGGAGACGTTGTCGAAGCGGTCGGGCTTCACCAGGACCACCTGCATCTGGGTGGTGGTGTTGATATTGACGACCTTGCTGTCGCTGGGGCTGCGGCGGCTGGAAGCGGTGCTGCTGGTGCGGGAGGAGGCAGAGCTGCTGTTCAGGTCGTCCAGGACCTCATCGTAGGCGGAGCTGCGGGGGGCCGTGCGGGGGGCGGTGCTGGCGCGGGAAGCCCGGGGACGCTCTTCCACGTCGAAGTCATCATCGAAATCGTCGTCGTCCTCGGCGTAGGGGCGTGCGAGTTTTTTCAGTTCATCCATAAATCCCATGGTGTATATCCTCCAAAATCAATCTGGTTCTTTCGCGGCATAATTCCGGGCGCCGAAAATAGCGGTGCCTACGCGGACCATGGTGCTGCCCTCCGCGATGGCGTCGCAGTAATCGTCGCTCATGCCCATAGACAGGCATACCATATGCACATTATCGTATTTTTTTGTCCTTATGTCAACAATAAGCTGACGCATTTGTGCAAAATACTTGGAATTTCCACCTGGTTCGACGGAAATTGGCGGAATTGCCATGAGCCCCATGAGCTGACAATGGGGATATTCGCACATATGTGCGGCAATTTCCATGGCCTGGCCGGGGGTGAAACCGGACTTGCTCTCCTCGGCGCCGATGTTGACCTCCAGCAGGATCTTCTGCACCAGGCCCAGCTTCGCCGCCGTTTTTTCGATGCACTGCAAAAGCTCCGTCCGGTCCACGGACTGGATCAGATCCACCTTGCCCACCACCTGCTTGACCTTGTTGGTCTGCAGGTGGCCGATGAAGTGGACGGGGACGCCGTCATAGGCCCCCTGAGGCTGCTTCAGCAGCAGCTCCTGGACCCGGTTTTCGCCGCAGCAGTCCACGCCGGCGGCCACGGCGGCCTTCACGGCCTCCGCGTCGTTCATTTTGGTGGCGGCGCACAGGGAGATCTCTGCCGGATCCCGGCCGCAGGCCCGGGCGGCCTCATCCATTCTGGCCCGGATGCGGGCCACGTTTTCCGCAATGTTTGTCATGTCAGCGCACAACCTTTCCGTTGTAAAGATCTCTGCCGCCCACGATGATCTCGTCGCCGGGCCACAGGTTGTCCGTGGAGGACTTGTCCAGCTCCACCACATAGCTTTCTCCGTTGTCATGGAGCAGGGTCACATATTTCCAGACCGCCGCGCTGCCCTCCAGGATGTATACGCCGGTGCGCTGGTCGTCGGTGACGCGGATGGCGTCCTTGGGAACCCGCAGGCCGGAATAGGAGGAGAATACCACGTCGGCGGACTGCTCCCGCAGCAGGGTCATGTCCTGCATATACCGGTCGCAGGACAAAACCAGCAGCTGCTGGCCGTTTTCCTCGTCGCCCAGGCGCTCCACGGTCATGGTCAGGTTGTCATTGGACACGGAGGCAAAGGTCACGGGCACCGCGTCGCCCTTGCGGACGTCCTGCAGCAGGGACGCCGGCACGCTGGTCACATAATACCAGGTGCTGCTGGGGATGATCTTGCCGATGGCGGTCTCGGGGACCTCCTCCGGCTCCAGGGACTGCAGCTGCGCCAGGGTCAGCTTCCGCAGGGCGTCCACCGTCAGCACGCTTTCAAATCCATCCACGGTGCCGGAGAAGAAGCCGCTGCGGTCCGCCGCCACGGTGCGGGTGTCGGCGGAGGAGGCGGCCCGCAGGTCCTCCAGCTGCTGCTTCAGATCCGCGATCCGCTGGGACATGGCGGCGTTGTCGGCGTCCGAGGAAGTGCGCCGCAAAATCAGGCCCTTGAGAGAGGCGCTGCGGTCCACGGCGGAGTTCATGTCCCGCCGGGCCACATACTGGTTCATATCCTCCAGCTGCAGCTGAATTTCGCTGTCCAGCACCGCCTGATCGGCGGCGTCGGCGGAGTAGGCGTAGGCATACTGCAGCTGCTCCAGCTGGTGCTCCAGCTCCTGAATCTGGCCCTGGCGGTCCTGGGCGTCGGTGCTGCGGTAGCCGGTGGCCAGGGACTGCCCCATGGACACCCGCTCTCCTTCGGCCACCAGCAGGGTGGTGATGTCATAGTGGGACAGGACCACCTGCTCCTCCCGGACCACATAACCCGTGGTGTAGCTGCCGGAGCCGGCCTCGTATTCGATGGCCGTGGCCGTGGTCAGGGGCGCGTAGACGGCGGAAAAGATGTAGTAGCCGAAATAGCAGACCACCGCCCCCAGGAACAGCCACAATATGACCTTGGTATAGATTTTGCCTTGTTTCATGGAATCGCTCCTCATAGCCCGTTGTCCCGTCCCCATCTGCGGCGGGTGGGCTTTCTTGCAATGGTATGGCTGTGCCGGCGGGATCGCCTTCCGGCGTGGGGCCGCCCTCCCCTCTGTCATTGCGAGGCCCCGCAGGGGCCGTGGCAATCCGTGCTTGTGCAGGCAGCTGCCTTCCTCATCCAACTGCCCCGGCGCGCCGGGGTCGTCGCGCCCTACAGCGGTAGGGGCGACCTGCGGTCGCCCGATGGGCAGTACAATGAGAAACCAACTGCCAGGAAAGCGGATTTCCGGGCAGGCGCTGCGGTTGCTTGACTCCCCGCAAGGACCGGTCGCTAATCAGTGCGTCCATAGGGAAGCCTCTGGGGTGCTGCACTTGTGCGTCATGCCGTGGTCATCTTCACCGGCTCGGCGGGTTGGATGGTGGAAATGGCGTGCTTGTAGATCAGGTTCTGCTTGCCTTCGGAATACACCAGCACCACAAACTGGTCAAAGCTGATGATGGTCCCCCGCAGCTGGAAGCCGTTCATCAAGAACAGCGTCAGGGTGGTTCGCTCCTTGCGGGCCTGGTTCAAAAAGCGGTCTTGCAGGTTTTCGGGTTTCGTCATGGGAAACACTCCTTCTTTCTTTGGTGTCCCATTATGGTAACCGAAATCAAGGGGCGGATGCTGTCGAATGGGGGAATTGACAATTGACAATTGAAAATTGACAACGCCGGCGTGTCGAATAAGCTTTCAAAATCAAGAGCACTCAAGGCTTCTCCTTGAGGAGAAGCTGTCACCGAAGGTGACTGATGAGGTGTGCGGAGGAATGCCGCGTTATCAAGGAGCCTCCGGCGAATTCGTAACC
>CAMBCW010000201.1 GCA_945864925.1 uncultured Clostridia bacterium | reverse complement strand
GACGCATGGCAGCCTGACACCCCTCAGTCAGCCTTGCGGCTGACAGCGTCCCTATTGTAGGGGAGCCATAAACTGCTGCGCACTCCCAGTGCTTCCCCTACAATAGGGGAGGTGCTGAACGCCAGCGAAGCGGAGGGGCCCGCAAGGGAGCGCCGCCTGTGGCGGAAGAAGCGACCGCAGCGGTTGGGCAGGCACTTGCCTTTGCACAAGCAACGCGCAGGGCAAAGGCTTAGTGCCAACCCGGGGTCAAGGTATCAATGACGATTGCAGCTGCATACGACGCATGGCAGCCTGACACCCCTCAGTCAGCCTTGCGGCTGACAGCGTCCCTATCCCCTCTGTCGCTTTGCGACATCTCCCCTTGACAATGGGAGTCGGCCCTTATTGTAGGGGAGCCATAAACTGCTGCGCACCCCCAAGCCTCCCCTACAATAGGGGAGGTGGCCCGCAGGGCCGGAGGGGTGTCAAGGCGGAAATTCGAACTGTAGCTGCAAGCAGCAGAGGGCAGCTTGACACCCCGCAGTCAGCTTCGCTGACAGCGTCCCTTTTGTAGGGGAGCCATAAACTGCCGCACCCCCAGTGCCTTGCGGTCGCCTTTATTCCGCCGTGTACATTTTAAAATTTTCGTTCTGCATTCTCTTTGCCGCGGTCCATCGTTGATAGTATTCCTTCGGCGTCAGGCCGTACGCCTGCTTGAAGGCCCGGAAAAAGTGGTTGTAGCTGCCGAAGCCGCCCAGGCTGTAGACCTCCACAATGGGACGGCCCTCCTCTATGTAGCGCCGGCACAGGTCCAGGCGGGCCTTGACCACATAGCTGTGGAGCGTCTGGCCCGTGCGGCGCTTGAACTCCCGGCTCAGATGGTGGCGGCTGACGTAGAATTCCTTCTCCAGCCGCTCCAGGGGCAGCTCCTCCGTCAGGTGGGCATGGATATACTGAAACAGCTGGTCTATGGACAGGTGGGCGCCCCGCTGCTCCTTGCGGTACAGGTCCTCGGAGGCGCAGGTCCGCAGCACCAGGGCCACCAGCATCTTCAGGGTGGAGTCCTCCAGCAAGTCGCCGCCGTAGGTCTCCCGGTCCACGCCCATGAGCTGCGTGGCCAGGCTCTTGATCAGCATCAGGCTCTTGCTCTGGGCCCGGACGGCGGCCACGGCAAAGGGCGTCACCTCGAACCCCGCCCGCACGTCGGTCCGGCCGGAGAGGCTGTCCAGCAGCTCCGGCGCCAGCAGCACCCACAGGGCCGACAGGGGAACTCGGCCGCCGGGGAACTCCAGCTGCAGGCTCTGCCCCGGCTTGCACACCAGCAGATCCTCGGTACCGGCCCGCCAGCTCCGGCCGCCGCCCTGGACATAGCAGTCCCCCCGCACCGTCAGATACAGCCCATAGCACCGCCCTGTGACCAGCCGCTTCTTCCGCGGCTGGTCAAATTTGATGGAATGCACATCGTATTCCATGAAAGGCTCCTTTCCGCCGGCCGCCGGTTTTGCGGTTTCTCCAAAAAAGTGGGGTCCAGGCCCTTTGGTTTCTTCTTTCTTCCATAATACATCAATTTATGATAGTTTCCAATCATTTTTTGCAAATTATTTGGAAGGTCCCTCCGATATAATAGGTACATCCCAAGCAAAACAAAGAGAGGCAAACAAAAAAGAAAGAAACAAGGAGGAACAACCATGCGCAAAGAACCTAAAACCGGTGTGCGTCCGTTTTCCATGCTGGATAAGCTGGGCTACACCCTGGGCGACCTGGGCTGCTGCTGCACGGAGCAATTCCGGGCCATGTACCTGTCCGTGTTCTACACCCTGATCCTCAAGGTCAACCCCGTCCACATCGGTATCCTGATGCTGATCACCAAGATCTGGGACGCCGTCAACGATCCCATCATCGGCGCCATCGTGGACAGCCGCAAGGCGCCCGCCGGCAGAAAATTCATCCCCTGGATCCGGGCCTTCTCCTTCCCCATGGCCGTCATGTGCGTCCTGGGCTTCCTCAATGTCAGCAACCTGGCCTACGGACTGCGGCTGTGCTACATGTTCGTGACCTATGTGCTCTATGAGGCCCTGTACACCTGCGTCAACGTGCCCTTCGGCACCCTGTCCAGCGTCATGACCGACGAGGTCCGGCACCGCACCGCCCTGTCCCGCTACCGCAGCATGGGCGGCACCATCTTCATGACCGTCATCGTCTTTGTCGGCCCCCTGTTCCTGTATGTGGACAACCAGCCCGTGGCCGGCCGCTTCCTGATGCTGGCCGCCATCTTCGCCCTGGTGGGCCTGCTGTGCCTGCAGATCACCTGCGTGTGGTGCAAGGAGCGCGTGGCCGTGCCCGTCCGTCCCCAGGGTGAGAAGCTCAACTACATCAAGGTCATCAAGGAAATCTCCAAGAACCGGGCTCTGCTGGGCGTCATGTTCTTCAGCCTCATCGGCATGATCGGCGCCTCCGTGGTCAACGGTCTGAACACCTATCTGTACCGCGACTACTTCGGCAATGTAAAGATCCAGGCCATCTCCGGCATGCTCAGCGTGGTCTATGCCATCATCGTCTTTGCCATCACCCAGCCCCTGGCCAACAAGTTCGGCAAGAAGGAGTGGTGCTGCTACGGCGCCGGCTTCGCCGCCCTGGTGTTCGCCGTTCTGTTCTTCGTGCCCCTGAAGAGCGCCATGGTGTTCATCGTCATCAACGGCATCTGCTATCTGGGCGCCTCCGGCATGCAGGTCCTGGTGTGGGCCATGGTCAACGACTCCATCGACTACCATGAGCTGCAGACCGGCGAGCGCAACGAGGGCATCGTCTACTCCGCCTATTCCTTCTTCCGCAAACTGGCCAGCGCCGTCTCCGGCTCCCTGTCCAGCTTCGCCCTGGCCGCCATCGGCTATGATGTCAACGCCGCCGTCCAGACCGAGGCCGTCCGCGGCGCCATCTGGAAGGGCTACACCGGCATCTATGTCCTGGGCTACGCCCTGGCCGTGCTGGTTCTGGCTCTGGTCTACCCCCTGACCAAGAAAAAGACCCAGGAGATGCTGGACGAGCTGAAAGCCCGCCGCGCCGCCCTGGCAGACAAGACTGAGGAATAATCCCATGAGAACACTGCAGGTTTCCATGGAAAACCGGGCCGGTCACACCCTGCGGGGCATCGTGACCCTGCCGGCAGGAGAGGGTCCCTTCCCCTGCGTGCTGCTGCTCCACGGCTTCACCGGTTCGGTTTCCGGCTATAAATATCTCAACACCCGGGTGGCCAGGGATCTGGCCGCCCAGGGCATCGGCTGCGCCCGGTTCGACTTCTACGGCTGCGGCGAGAGCGACGGCGAATTTGAGGACAGCACCTTCACCGGCCTGTATCACGACGCCGAGGACCTGTTCGCCTGGCTGGGCGCCCAGGACTTTGCCGACAAAAACCGGCTGTATCTGTCCGGCCAGAGCATGGGCGGCTATGTGGCGGCCAGCTGCGCGCCGAAGCTCCAGCCCAAGGCCCTGCTGCTGCTGTGCCCCGGGGCGGGCATGTGGTTCGGCTGCAAGGACCGGGCCGACGCCGTGACCCAAAAGGGCATGCGTTTCTTCGACATGGAGGGGCTGCGCTATGAAATGGCCTTCAACTACGACATGGCCTCCCACCCCAATCCCTTTGAGGAAGCCAAGGGCTATGACGGCCCCGTACTGCTGGTCCGGGCCTCCGACGACAAGCTGGTGGACGAGCGCACCTGCCAGGCCTACGCCCAGGTCTACCGGGATCCGGAGCTGCTGACCACCGACGGCGGCGGCCACAACTTCACCTCCATCCCCGCAAGGCAGGCCGTCACCGCCGCCATGGCGGACTTTATCCACAGACGGGGTTAATACAGGAACACCAAAGCGGGCCCGCCGAACAGCCTTGTTCGGCAGACCCGCTTTTTCCGCCATCCCCTCGTCCTTCCTTTACAGGGAGGTGCCCGCAAAACAGGCAGGGTCTCAAGGAGAAGCCTTTCTGCCCCGCACCCCTCAATACCTCCCCTACAATAGGGGAGGTGGCCCGAAGGGCCGGAGGGGTGTCAAGGTGGAAATTCGAATTGTAGCTGCAAGCAACAGAGGGCAGCTTGACACCCCTCAGTCAGCTTCGCTGACAGCATCCCTATTGTAGGGGAGCCATAAACTGCTGCGCACCCCTCAAGCCTCCCCTGTGCAAGGGGAGGTGGCACGGCGCAAGCCGTGACGGAGGGGTTG
>CAMBCW010000200.1 GCA_945864925.1 uncultured Clostridia bacterium | reverse complement strand
GGAAAAACACCCCTGCAGGCGGTGGAGAAGCCGGCCATTGACGCTCTGGCCGCGAAATCCAGGCTGGGCAGCGTCCGGACGGTACCGGGCTCCATGCCGCCGGGCAGTGACACGGCAATTTTGTCCATTTTCGGCTGCGACCCCTGCCAGTATTTCACCGGCCGCAGCCCTCTGGAGGCGGCGGGCTGCGGCGTGCCGGTGGAGGCGGGCTGCGCCAGCTACCGGTGCAACATGATCTGCCTGGAGGACAGCGACAAGCCCTTTGCCCAGAAGAAAATTCTCTCACACAACGCCGGTTCCATTGACGGGGAAACCTCCATTGCCATTATTACGCAGCTGTGTGATGATCCCGAATTCCGGGAGGCCCTGGATGCTGCCGGCATGACCATCTGGCCCACGCCTTCCTTCCGCCACATGGCCATCCAGAAAGGCGGGGATATCAAGGGCATCGTCCTGAAGCCGCCCCATGACATTCTGGGCCAGGTGATCGGAGACTATGCCTTCAGCGGCAACGACAATGCCAAAACCCTCTGGAATCTGATGGAGCTGGCCAACCGGAAGCTGGAGCATCTGCCCCTGAACGAGGCCCGCCGGGCCGCCGGAAAAAAGCCGGCCAACGGCATCTGGTTCTGGGCGGAGGGTACGGCAGTGCAGCTGCCGGACTTTGCGGCCCATTATGGACACACCGGCTCCGTCATCAGCGCAGTACCCCTGGTGCATGGCATCGGCGCCCTGACGGGACTGAAGCGGATCACCGTGGAAGGGGCCACCGGTGAGGTGGATACCAACTACGTCGGCAAGCTGCAGGCGGCCAAGGACGCCCTGCTGGCCGGGGACGAGTTCCTGTGCGTCCATCTGGAGGCGCCGGACGAAGCCACCCACAACGGCAGTCTGTCGGACAAGCTGCTGGCCATTCGCCAACTGGACAGCCTGATTGTGGGTCCTCTGACCGCCTGGATGGACGAGCAGGGCATGGACTACCGCCTGCTGCTGCTCAGCGACCACAAGACCCTCATGTCCTCCCGGACCCACGACGGGGATCCGGTACCTTATCTGATCTACGACAGCACCCACCCCGAGTCCTGCGGCCTGTCCTATACCGAGGAAAACGGAGAAAAAGGCCCCTATGTGGACAAGGGCACGGACCTGATGGGCCTGCTGTTTGAGAAAACCTGACATTTTTGAAAGGGGAACTGACCATGAACGCATTCCTGCCCGCTGACATTCTGCTGCCCCAGGTGGATTCCATGGAAAAATGGGCGGTTATCGCCTGCGACCAGTTTTCTTCCCAGCCGGCCTATTGGGAGCGGGTGCGGGAGACGGCGGGGGACGCGCCCTCCACCATCAACCTGATCCTGCCCGAGGCGGAGCTGGGCACGCCCCAGGAGGCTGCCCATACGGCCCTGATCAACAAGACCATGGCCCGCTATCAGGAATCCGGCGTATTCCAGACCTACGCCCGTTCCTTTGTCTATGTGGAGCGCACGTTGGAGAGCGGCGCCATCCGCAAGGGCCTGGTGGGCATGGTGGATCTGGACGCCTATGACTATTCCGTAGGCTCTGTTTCCGCCATCCGTGCCACGGAGAAGACCGTGGTGGAGCGCATTCCGCCGAGAATGCGGGTCCGCCGGGATGCGCCCATTGAGCTGCCCCACATTCTGATGCTCTGCGACGACCATGACAAGGTCCTGCTGGAGCCCATTGCCGCCCGGAAGGACAGCCTGCCCAAGCTCTATGACTTCGACCTCATGGAGGGCGGCGGTCATATCACCGGCTGGCTGGTCCAGGGGGAGGATGTGGACGCCTTCGAGGCCCGGCTGGCGGACTACACCGCCAACGTGGGCAAAAAGTACGAGGGCTTGCCCGGGGTACCCATGGTGTTCGCCGTGGGCGACGGCAACCACTCCCTGGCCACGGCCAAGTCCTGCTACGAGGAGCTGAAAGCCGCCCATCCCGGCGAGGATCTCAGCAATCACCCGGCCCGCTATGCACTGGTGGAGCTGGAGAACATCCACGACGAGGCCCAGGTCTTTGAGCCCATCCACCGGGTCATCGTGAAAACCGACCCGGAGAAGCTCCTGGCTGATCTGCAGGCCTGGTGTGCCCCGGAGGGCTTCCCCGTGACCTGGTACATCGGCGACCGCTCCGGCACGGTGTATCTGGACAAATCCAGAAGCCAGCTGGCTGTTGGCGTGCTGCAGGGCTTCCTGGACGGCTGGCTCAAGGACAACGCCGGTGAGATTGACTACATCCACGGCGACGACGACCTGCGCCAGCTGGCGGCCCAGGATCGGGCCATCGGCTTCCTGCTGCCGGCCATGGAAAAGAGCCAGCTGTTCCGCGGCGTCATTGCCGACGGGATTCTGCCGAGAAAGACCTTCTCCATGGGCCATGCCCGGGAAAAACGATACTATCTGGAAGGACGCGCCATCAAGTGATTACATTGCAGGAGCAGGCATACGCCAAACTGAATTTGACCCTGGACGTTCTGGGCAGGCGCCCGGACGGCTACCATGAGCTGGAGTCCGTCATGCAGCAGATTACCCTCTGCGACGACGTGGAGATCGACCTGGAGACCGGCGAGGACTGGAAGCTGGAGTGCGACTGGCCGGAGATCCCCACGGATTCGGAGAACCTGGCCTGGAAGGCCGTGGGGGTGTTCTACAAGACCCTGGGCAAGGATCCCCGGGGCGTGACCATCCGCATTGCCAAGCGCATTCCCGTTCAGGCGGGCCTGGGCGGCGGCAGCGCCGATGCGGCGGCAGTCCTGCGGGCCCTGAACCGCCACGAGGGCGAGCCTTACTCCCTGTGGGAGCTGGCCCAACTGGGGGCGAAGGTGGGCAGCGACGTGCCCTTCTGCGTCATGGGCGGCACGGCCATAGTCAAGGGCAGGGGAGAGCAGGTCAATCCGCTGACGCCCATGCCCCAGTGCTTCTATTGCATTGCCAGGCCGGACTTTTCCGTCTCCACCCCGGCTCTGTTTGCCGAATTTGACCAGCAGGGCAGCGACTGGCGCCCCGATACGCCGGGGATGCTGAAAGCCCTGGAGGAGCAGGACCTGCTCCGGGCGGCGGGCAGTGTCCGCAACGCCATGGAGCCCCTGGTGGCGCAGAACCACCCGGAGATCACGGTGATTCGCTCCATCATGGAGGACTGCGGCGCCCTGGGTACGGCCATGACCGGCTCCGGTTCCGCTGTGTTCGGCGTGTTTGACGCCTTTGATATGGCCGCCATGGCCAGCATGCAGCTCATGGAGAAGTGCAAGACCTACCTGTCCCGGAACACCGACTGAAACGGAAGCATTGTCTCTTTTCTTCCGTTGTCATGGCTGAGAAACAGCAGAAGCCAGTCGGGCGCGACGACCCGGCGCGCCGTTTGGCAGTTGGGAAAGGAATGCAGCTGCCTGCAAACGGCACGCCCAGTGGTCGTGCCCTACAAAAGTACGTTATGATTATCGGCTTAAATAAGCAACTGTAATTTTTAGACAGTTTACAAAACAACGCTGTCATTGCGAGCCAGTCCGCAGACTGGCGTGGCAATCCGTTTTTCCCTGTTTAAAACAGAAAATCGCCGTCCATACTTCATTTATAATGGTATGGACGGTGATTTTTTGTGAAAAAGACGATTTTAGCGGTTTTGGCCCTGCTGGCGGCATTGACAGCCACGGCCGCGGCCCTGCAGGGGGAGCAGCAGGCCCTGGCGGGGAAGCTGGTGCGGCTCCATGTGGTGGCCAATTCCGATTCGGAGCAGGACCAGGCCCTGAAGCTCCGGGTCCGGGACGCGGTGCTGGAGGCCTCCGAGGGGCTGGAGGCGGAGGACTTGGAGGCCGCCCTGCCCCGGCTCCAGGCGGCGGCCCAGGCCTGCCTGCGGGAGCAGGGCAGCGGCGATCCGGTGACTGTCTCCCTGGGGGAGGAGCACTTTCCCACCCGGCTCTATGACAACTTCGCCCTGCCCGCCGGGGTCTACCGGAGCCTGCGGGTGACCATCGGGGCGGGGGAGGGCCATAACTGGTGGTGCGTGGCCTTCCCGTCCATCTGCTTCCGGGCCACGGCGGCGGAGGTCCAGGACGCGGCGGTCTCCGCCGGCTTCACCGAGGAGGAAGTCCGCCTGATCACCGGCGACGGCGGCGGCTATGTGCTGAAATTCAAGGCCCTGGAGCTGTCTCTTATACACATCTGACGCTGCCGACGATATGCAGTG
>CAMBCW010000199.1 GCA_945864925.1 uncultured Clostridia bacterium | reverse complement strand
GCCGTGGGGATGATATTCAGTATTGCATGACCATCAAGAAGGAAATGGCTGCCTCCTCGCCGGATACCTGCATCAAACTGCACCTTAAGCCGACGGATACCGCCAATGACATCTATGAAAAGTTTGAAGCGGCGGTCGCACAGGTGAAGAACGCGCCTCAGGAGAACAGCGACTTTGATAAGACGGCAGGCATTCTGGCCCTGCTGCCGGGGCCCGTATATGTCATTGCGGTGCGTCTGCTGGAGCTGCTGGACTATTGGGGACTTCTGCCCGGCTTTTTGCTGGAGGTCAGTCCCTTCCACGGTTCCGTGTTTTTCACCTCCATGGGCTCGCTGGGGATTCCTGCCATCCTGCACCATCTGTACAATTTCGGTAATATGCCGGTGTTTGTTGCCTTCGGAAAGAAATACCGCCGCACCGAACTGAACCGGGACGGCACGATTACGACGAAAAAGTATGTGGATATGGGTTTCACCCTGGACGAGCGGATCTGCGACGGCTTCTACTATGCTTCGGTACTGAAGTACCTCAAGCGCATCTTCAATGACCCCTCCCGCCTGGACGTCCCGCCCGAGACCGTGGTGCAGGATATCCCCTGACCAGACAATCAAAATATATAGAAAATGCCTGCCGCATTTGCTTGCGGCAGGCATTTTTGCGGGAATTGTGGGTTACATCCGCTCCGGTGCCTCAAAGCCCAACAGGTCGATGCAGGCTTCCAGCACCCGGCGGGTCAGATCCATGAGGGCCACATAGCCGGCCTGCTTGGAGGCGTCCGGCTCGGTCAGAATGCGGGTCTCATGATAGAATTTGTTGGCGGCGCCGGCCAGCTCATAGATATAGGCGCAGATGGCATTGGGGGCGCAGTCCCGGTAGGCCTGCCACAGGCTGTCTGCACAGCGGGTCAGGGCCAGCATCAGGTCGGCGGCCTCCTTGGTTTCCGGCGCCAGCAGCGCGTCGGGCTGCACCCGGCCGGGATACTTGGCCAGGATGGACTTGATCCGGACAATGGTATAGAGAATATAGGGACCGGTATTGCCCTCAAAGGCGGCAAAGCGCTCCAGGTCGAAGATATAATCCTTGGTGGGCTGGTTGCTCAGGTCGCCGTACTTCAGAGCGGCCATAGCGATGAGGCGGGCGGTATCCTCCACCTCGCTGCTGTCCACCACCTGATTCTCTGTGATTTTTTTGCGGATATAGTCCGTGATTTCCGCAATCAGCGTCTCCAGCCGCATGACACCGCCGGCTCTGGTTTTGAAAGGCTTGCCGTCCTTGCCGTTCATGGTGCCGAAACCGATGTGCTGCAGCTCCGTTTCCGGCGGCACGATGCCAGCCTTCCGGGCAGCCCGGAACACCTGCTCAAAATGCAGGGCCTGGCGCTTGTCTGTGAGATAGAGCACCTTGCCGGGACGGAAGTCCTGCATCCGCTGAACCAGGGTTGCCAGATCTGTGGTGGCATAGATGGCGGCGCCGTCGGACTTCACCAGAATGCAGGGGGGAACTTCTTTGGAATCGGATTCCTCCTGGACGGGAATGACCAGCGCGCCATCGGAGACCATCGTGATACCCTTGGCCTTCATGTCCTCAATCATGGGAGGAATATAGGGCTGGGCGTCGCTTTCTCCCATCCACACGTCGAAGCTGACATTGAGGTTGGCATAGTTCTTCTTCAGATCGGCCACAGAGATGCGCATGATGTGCTCCCACATGGCCCGGTAGCCCCGGTCGCCCTGCTGGAGCTTGAAAGTGGCGTCGTGGGCACGACGGGCAAAGTCCTCATCCACTTTGCTCTTGGCGCTGGCGCAGGGGTAGATTTCCTCCAGCTCCGAAATGGTGAAGGGAGCCTCCGTGGGATATTCTCCGGAGAAGGCCGGATCAAAATAGGGCAGCTCCGGCTGGCGCTCCCGGACTTCCTCGATGATCAGGCCCATCTGCAGGCCCCAGTCGCCCAGATGAATGTCGCCGATGACCTGGTTGCCGAAATAGCGGTTGATGCGTTTGAGACTCTCACCGATGATGGCGGAGCGCAGGTGCCCCACATGCAGCGGCTTAGCCACGTTGGGCCCGCCGTAATCCATGACGATGGTGCGGGGATTGGGGTCGGACTCCACGCCGAAGCGCTCTGCCTGGGCCATGCCGGCCACATAATCCCGCAGGAAGGCAGGGGAGACGTTGAGATTCAGAAAGCCGGGATTCACGGCGGAGACCATGGCGAACATGGGGTCGCCTTCCAGTTGGGCGGCCACGGCCTGGGCGATCTGAATGGGAGCCCGGTGATAGGTCTTGGCGGCGGGCATGGCGCCGTTGCATTGGTATTGGCACAGGTCGGGCCGGTTGGATACGGTGACCCGGCCGAAAGCAGGTTCAAAACCGGCGGCCTGGAATGCCTGAGAAACCCGCTGAGAAATCAAATCCACGAATTTTTCCATGAAAAACTTCCTTTTTGCCATAATATTCTTTCCCCATTATATCAAAATCACCCGGGATGTCAATCACCAGAACAGCCGGACGGTCAAGGCGGCCATCACAAAGCCGGTGAGATCGGCAGCCAGGGCAGCCGGAATGGCATAGCGCGTCCGGCGGATACCTGCCGCACCAAAATAGACGCTGATGGTATAGAAAGTGGTCTCCGTGCTGCCCAGCATGACGGCGGCGGTACGGCCAATGGGGGAATCCGGCCCGTAGGTTGCCATAAGTTCGCTGCCCACAGCCAGGGCAGCGCTGCCGGAGATGGGTCGGATGACCACCAGCGGTGCCGTTTCCGGCGGAATACCCAGTACCCGGCAAAGCGGTGTCATCAGCCGGGTCAGCAGCTCCATGGCCCCGCTGGCCCGCAGCATTCCAACGGCAGTCAGCAGTACCACCAGGGCGGGGAGAATGCGCACAGCCGTGTCCAGTCCTTCCGCCGCGCCGGTGATCATCAGGGTATAGACGTCCCGTTTTCCGGCCATGGCCCAGCAGGAAATCCCCAGGAGAAGCCCCGGCACCAGAAGATCGAGAATTATCTGACCCATCTGGATAATGCCTTGGCGGCCAGCAGGCCCACACTGACAGAGCAGAGGGATGTGATCCAGACGGCAGGTAGCAGATCAAAGGGGGCGGCGCTGCCCAATCCGGCCCGGACAGCGGCAACTGTGGCAGGTATCAGCTGCACCGAGGCGGTGTTCATGACCACCAGGCGGCACAGCTCGTCCGATGCCTGGCCCCCGGTCCCCTGCGCCATTTGCCGGACCGCCCGGATCCCCAGAGGTGTGGCGGCATTGCCCAGGCCCAGCAGATTGGCTGCCAGATTTCCGCAAAGCGCATCCCGGGCCGCCGGATTTGTCCAGGCGTCTGGAAACAACCGGCGCAGCAGGGGGGATACCAGTGCTGACAGCCGTGCGGTGAGTCCGGATTCTTCCATGACCCGGGAAACGCCGCTCCACAGACAAAGCGGCCCGGCCAGGGAGATGGTCAGGGTGATCCCCTGGCCGGCGCCGGACAGGACCGCTGCGGACAGGGCAGCGGTCTGAGAAGTCGCTGCGGCGCACAAGACGGACAGCAGGAGAAAAATGGTCCAAATCCATGTCATATCTTGCCCCTCCCAGAGAAAGATCGTACGAGAATTTACAGGATGCAGAATCCTTTTTCGACATAATACACAAATAAAAACCGAGCAAGAGTGCAAAAGATAGGGAAATAATGCAATAGACATTCTGGGCAAAAACCCGGTATAATTGATAGGATGAATTTAATAGCGGGGGTTCGTTGCGCTGAAAGGATGTGTGTCAATTGAAATCGACCGGAATTGTCAGAAAGGTGGATGAATTGGGGCGGATTGTCTTGCCCATTGAATTGAGGCGCACGTTAGATATCGGGGAAAAGGACGCCCTGGAAATCTATGTGGACGGCGGATCCATCATTCTGAAGAAGTACGCTCCGTCGTGCGTTTTTTGCAACGACACGAAGGGAGTTACCACTTACAAGGGCAAAAATGTCTGTGCAGCCTGCATCCGGGATTTGAAGCGGCTGTGAGCCGCGATCATACGGCGGGTCAAAAAGGAGCACTTCGGTGCTCTTTTTTTGTTGCCTTTCATGAATTCTTAATCTTCTGGCAGCTTGTTTCTTAATGGCCTGTCCGATATACTGTGAGAGAAAGGAGTGATCCCATGCCTTATTTATATGTACTGCTCAGCCGGTCTGATACCTGGTTTTCCAGCCTGATTTACCGATTCAGCCCTGGGGAGTTCACCCATGCGGCGCTGGCCCTGGACCGGGATATGCGCTATCTCTACAGCTT
>CAMBCW010000198.1 GCA_945864925.1 uncultured Clostridia bacterium | reverse complement strand
GACCTGGTACCACGCGAAGCTGGGCATCCTCATGTCCCTGCAAAAGCTGGTGGAGGCTGGGATTGTACAGATTCGCTGTTGACTTTTCTCATTTTATGCGTTAAAGTAATAGCAATCTTTTTAAATCCCGGGAGGTCCTGAACTATGCAGCCCATGAGCAGAAAATGCGCGCAATTCACCGATTCCGTTATCCGCCGTATGACGCGGATTGCCATAGCCAACAACGCCATCAACCTGGCCCAGGGCTTTCCGGATTTTGACCCTCCCAAAGCCCTGACGGACCGTCTGGCCGAAGTCAGCGCTCTGGGGCCTCATCAGTATCCCATCACCATGGGCGCGCCCAACTTCCGCCAGGCTCTGGCCCGGAAAGCCGGCCGGTTTATGGGCCGCACCCTGGATCCCGACACCGATATGGTCATCACCATCGGCTCCACGGAGGCCATGGTGGACACCATCTTTGCCCTGACCAACCCCGGCGACAAAATCGCCATGTTCTCCCCCTATTTCGAGAACTACCGCGCCCAAACCATTTTCGCCGATTGTGAGCCGGTGTTCATTCCCCTGGTGCCGCCCACCTTTGACTTCGATCCCCAGGTCGTGGAGGACGCTTTCAAGCAGGGCGTCAAGGCCATTCTCATCTGCAACCCCTCCAACCCCAGCGGCAAGGTGTTTACTTACGATGAACTGAAAACCATCGCCGACCTGTGCATCCAATATGACGTCTACGCCATCATGGACGAGGTCTACGAGCACATCATCTATGACGGCCGCAAACATGTCTACATGAACAGCCTGCCCGGCATGTGGGAGCGTACGGTGTCCTGCAGCTCCCTGTCCAAGACCTACTCCATCACCGGTTGGCGGCTGGGCTATGCCATCGCCCCCCAGCCCATCATGGACAAAATCAAGCAGTTCCACGACTTCAACACCGTGGGCGCCCCCTCTCCCCTGATGGAGGCCGCTGTGGTGGGTCTGGATATGCCCGACAGCTACTACGAAGAATTCGGCGCTCACTACGCCCATATGAAGAAGATTTTCACCGACGGCCTCACCGCCATTGGCATGGAATACACCGATCCCCAGGGTGCTTACTTCGTGCTGGCCAACATCGGCCAGTACATGAAGCCCGGCCAGACTGACGTGGAATTCTGCGAACAGATGGCCGCCAAGGTGGGCGTGGCCTGTGTCCCCGGCACCTCCTTCTTCAAGGAGAACGTCAACGACATCGTCCGCGTCCACTTCGCCAAGAAGGACGAGACCCTCTATGAAGCCCTGAACCGCCTGAATGATCTGAAAACAAAAATGGCATAATAAAATCCCCGGAACGGCTTGCGTTCCGGGGATTTTATTATTTGAGCGCAGCCAGCCGGGGTGGAACATCCCGGAGGATACTGCCACTGCGGAGGACTGCAAACAGCACCCCCAGGAGAAAACCATCTATCATCCGGAAGGTATTTCCATAGGACAACAGCGGCAATTCAAAGCTGCTGACAATCACGCCGAAATTCGCCAGAACATGACCACAGGTCTGAACCAGCAGCGGTGTCACCACTGCGCAGGCCAAGAGTCTGCCCCAGAAGGTTTTCTGCCGCAGCGCGCCGCGTAGGCACAGCAGCAAGAAGCCGCCAACTGCCGCCAGCAGTGTCAAAGCTGTCAGCCAACCGCAACGGTAGGCCATTGCAGTCAGGAAAAAGTCACACTGCATAAAATTACCGTCCATCACCTGCTGCGGTGTCATCGTAAAGTCATAGCCCGATAGCACACAGGGTGTTCCCATGCCCAGAGGTTTGGAACTGGCCCATGCGGCCTGCACCATCTGCCTGAGAAAGCCGTCATGCAGAATCCGCTCCATGACGGAAAAACGATGCCATGCAAGTGCCAGCAGCAACACTGTAGCCAAAAGTATCCCTGCCCTCCAGCCGCGTTTTTTTCCTGGGCTGATGGCCTGCAGCATCATCACACAAGCAGAGATAACGAAAATAAGAACAGAGCAAAAATTTCCGGTTCCCCAACACAAGGCTAGCAGTAAGCAGAACGCCGCGCCGTATAACGCCAGGCTCAGCCATCCCCGGCCTCTTAGAGCGTAGACCGTACCAGCAAAGGCCAGAGGCGACAGCAGCGCCAGATACCGTCCCCGTCCGTAAAGGGTGCCAGCTATGAGAAACCGTTGATTCAGGGCCATCGCCAACATCCCCAGAACCAAAGCTGGGCACAGCCAATACGCCCGCTCCGCCAGACGGTTCATATCCGTATGCCAAGTCAAGGCGCAAAGCCCCGCTGCCAGTCCCATGGACAGTAGTGGCAACCAGCTGTGAGCATCGCCGTCATAATACAAAAAACGCCACAAGGCCAGTCCTACAGCTGCCAGTACGGTCATAGCAACCAGCAATCCCCAGGCGGGCTTTGGCCGGTGGAGCTGATTCAGCTCCCGGCCCACGGTCACCGGATCTCCCATCTGCCTTAGCGCCTCAGTCTCAGCATCCGTTTCCTTCATCCCCTGGGACAGATAGGCGTCCCGCTGATCCTGGAGGTGATCCCGCAGTTCCCGCAGAACAACAGGCTGGGCGCGTTTCCAGTGGATCTGGCCCCGAACCTGGTTCAGATAATCCTCCCGCCAGTCACGTTTCTCCAAGGCATGTGCCTCCCTTCAGTACCTTCCACACCGCAGCGGCATAGCTGTTCCATGCCGTTTCCTTCTCCGTCAGCGCTTGTCGGCCCTGCTCTGTCAGACGGTAGTACCGTCGCAGCCGGCCCGCCGCCATGGCATCATAGGCTTCAATCCAGCCCTTTTCCTCCAGACCGTGGAGCAGTGGATAGAGGGTCCCGGCCTTCAACTCAAAGGTATGATCCGATCGTCTGGCCAACTCCTCGATCATCTCATAGCCATATTTATCCCCGTCCTCCAGCAGCTTCAGCAGCAACAATGCGTTGCTGCCCGAAAGCAGCGCCTTATCCAGTTTCATAGGATCACCCCATATATTGATCATCTATCTATATTATATAGATATCCGATATATATGTCAAGAAAAAAGCCGCCTTGTCTTTGTGCAAGGCAGCTTTTGTTTTACAGTACCCCGCCGTCCCGGATTGCCTGGACGATTTCCTCGATTTGCTCCGGGGTTTGGGTCAGGGCGAAGCGGACATAGCCCTCGCCCAGGGTGCCGAAGGCAGAGCCGGGGGTACACAGGACGCCGGTCTTTTCCAGCAGGGCAAAGCAGAACTCCGCAGAGCTGCTGTAGCCCGCCGGAATGGGCGCCCAGACGAACATGCTGCCCTGGCTGTCCGGTACGTTCCAGCCAATGCGCCGCAGGCCGCCGCAGAGGGCGTCCCGGCGGGCCTGGTAAGCCAGACGCTGCCGCTCCACCCCGTCCTGGGGGCCGTTGAGGGCTGCAATGGCGGCCTCCTGCACCGGCAGGAAGATGCCATAGTCAATCTGGGAGCGCAGGGTCCGGAATTTCCCCACGATCTCCCGGTTCCCCAGGACAAAGGAGATCCGCGCGCCGGTGAGGTTGTAGGTCTTGGACAGGGAGTTATACTCCACGCCCACCTCCTTGGCGCCGGGGATGGACAGGAAGGAGATTCCCTCCCGGCCGTCAAAAATGATCTCGGAATAGGCGTTGTCATGGAGAATGATCACGTTATATTTCCTGGCAAAGGCCACCAGCTTTTCATAGAAGCTGCGGGGTGCCGCCACACAGACCGGGTTGGCCGGGTAGGACACCACCATCATTTTGGCGGCTTTTGCCACTGCCGGATCAATGGCGTCCAGGTCGGGCAAATAGCCGTTCTCCGGCAGCAGGTCGTAGTGGACAATCTTCGCACCGCACAGGGCCGGGCCCATTTCAAAAATGGGATAGCCGGGATTGGGGCACAGCACCACATCGCCGGGGTCGCAGACCGCCAGGCCGATGTGCGTCAGGCCCTCCTGGGAACCGTAGATGGCCAGGATCTCCTCTCGCGCCAGCTCGACCTCGTAGCGGCGGCGGTACCACCCCTGAACGGCCTCCAGCAGCTCCGGCTTTTCCGTCAGGGCGTACTGGTAGTTTTCCGGCTTTTTCGCCGCTTCCATCAGGGCAGCCATGACGTGGGGCGCCGGCTGGAAATCCGGCGTACCGATGGAGAGGTTATAAACCCGCCGGCCTGCTGCCTCCACCTCTTTTTTCTTATCATCCAAAACGTTGAAAATACCGGCCTGGAACTGATCCATCCGGTGGGCAAAGTGAAATTCCATGGAACGCCTCCGAAATAAACTTTATTTCGTTATTATACTACCGGACGCGCC
>CAMBCW010000197.1 GCA_945864925.1 uncultured Clostridia bacterium | reverse complement strand
ATTCCTCTACGTCTCGTGGGCTCGGAGATGTGTATAAGAGACAGGTTGAAGATGGACTTTTCAATATTGGGATTATCCCGCTTCAGGCGGCGGAGCAGGGTCTTGATCTCCTGCCGCTTGGAACCGCCGCCGCCATTGTCGCAAATGGTGCAGTTTTCCGTAAAACGGCAGGCGCACTGGATAAATTCCAACTGATTGTACCGCCGCCATGCGATGATGTCATCCTCATGGATGCAGTACATCGGCCGAATCAGTTCCATCCCCTCAAAATGATCACTGTGCAGCTTGGGCAGCATTGCCTGAAGCTGAGAACCGTAAAACATGCCCATTACCGTCGTCTCGATCACATCGTTGAAGTGATGTCCCAGGGCGATTTTATTGCAGCCCAGTTCTTTCGCTTTGCTGTAAAGATGTCCCCGGCGCATCCTGGCACAGAGATAGCAGGGAGATTTGTCGCTGCTGTTGGCCACCTCAAAAATATTTGTTTCAAAAATCGTGATGGGAATATGGAGCAAAGCCGCGTTGCTCTCGATTTTCTGCCGGTTGATGGCATGATAGCCCGGATCCATTACCAGAAAGATCAAATCAAAGGGTACGTCACTGTGCCGGTGCGGCTTTCAACAGGGCCAAATGCATAGACATCCCGCACATCCTTTTCCAAATACCGAATAGGCACGATGCGGTTATACTCCTCAGGATGATCGGTGACCATCTGAAGCGCCGAATCGCTGAAACAACGGCATCCGGATTGAACTTTTTGGCTCGTTGTTCCGCCACATCCACTTTGTATTGGCCCACGGTCTTACGGCTGGCGAGAAGCTGCCGGTTGAGGTTCGTCAAACACACGCGGTCATCGCCGATGAGATCCAGGGCGCTGATGCCAAATACAGTCACCCGCGCGTGATTCAGCCGTTCCATTCCCTCCTGCCCAAAGTGCAGCAGCGTTCTCGAAAACTGGTTGCGCATTTCTGTTTACTCCTCAATTCCGTAAATTTCGAGCAATTCCAGCACTTGCTGGCCTTTGGCGGTCAGAGCCATACTTCCATGAATGGGATAATTCCCATAGATCTCATAGTCGAAGTTGGACAGGGGGTAATCGTAATCTACCCTGATCAACTGTTTTTGTTGCAGTCCGGCAATGCTTTGTGACATTTTCAACTCCAGATTCGCATTTTCCTCCAGATAAATTGGAGTATCCGAGTCCCACTGCCGCACCACGGGGAGAAAAGGAGTCACGGCAAAGCGTTGCAGAAGCTCAATTTCTTCTTTCAAAAGCATGATTGTACCACGGCAGCCGCTGCACGCACCATTGCGGCAACAGGCGCCGCAACCGTCATGTCTGCAATCATGTGAGATATCATTCATGCTACTACCTCATATCTATGTTTCGATCCAGACGCATCGCCGCTCATCGCGATCCATGCGCTTTTTTCTCTATTGCGTGACATCTTCAATCAACGCCTTCTTCTGTCCACCGCAAAGCCCAAATCAGTTCCGTATAGGCCAGCGCTGGGCGATCTATCCGCCGGGTCAGCCTCTCCTGCGGCCTGAAATTACGGACCTATGTGACTCCCTCCGCCTCCACAGCCATAGCTGCAGGACGGCCTGATACAGTGCGTCAAATTTCAAAGCATACGAATACCTCACAATGTCAGCCAAGGCCGGGCTGTGCTCTCCCTGGTAGCCGTCTCCAGCTAGGTACCGCCGTTGCGGGTTTAGAGATTGGCACCAGCACTGGACCAGTTCCTGTCTGTGGGGTCGTGGGGCTGGGCATAGCTGTTATTAACTTCCTTCTTCTAAAATACTATTAACATGGTATTGAAATAGGTATTTAGATCATAGCATGTATGCTCGCTTCTGTCAACCGGGACTTAAGACTCTCTTGTCATCTCTCAGCAGAATAATCAATCAGGCGAGAGGGAAAACCTTTGTCATGCCGCGATTGTTCCTTTTGGTCATCGCCCAATAGTTTCTGTGAATATTCTTATACTGAAAGTGGGACATTCTTCTGAGGAAACTATCAATGACAACGGCTCTCAGTTTTCGGAAAAGAGGCTTGTGTGAAAGACATCCATCCGGGGTTTCTTTCATGTTCAATCCCCCGCCGCAGCGGAAGTCTTGCTATATGCAAAGCTTGCTCCAACAAAAAAACGACAGGTCAAAACCTGTCGTTTTTTGCTGGAGCTGTTAGGCAGATTTGAACTGCCGACCTCGTCATTACCAATGACGCGCTCTACCGACTGAGCTATAACAGCATTTTTATATCTCTCGCAATCAGCTTTATTATTATATCACGGCTTTCCAAAATGTCAAGTACTTTTTTCAAAAAACGATGATTTCTGAGGCAGTAACCATCGCCTCAGAAATCATTCTTGAAGGTGCCGGATCGGCCTGCGGATCTCCGCGCGTGCTCACCTGCCCCCGATCTGCCAGCGGACATACACCCGGCGGCCCAGGAATGTCAGGAGGACCATAGCCAGCAGCCAGAGCAGCGGTCCGGCCTGCCAGGGCGTCAAATATCCGCCAAACCAGGGAAACAACCGGATGTCGAAGGCCTCCGCTGGGGTCACCAGCTGCCCCGGCAGATAGGACACCAGCTCCTCCAGCCAGCGGACCGAATAAGGAACGCGGACCAGGTCACCCAGCAGCACAATGGCAGTCAGCAGAGCCGTAGCCGCCATGCCGCTGTGGAGCACCTCCGCCATAACCATGGCAAACAGGCTGTTGACCAGAGAGGACGCCAGGAGCAGACCGGACATGATCCAAACCATTTCTCCCAAGGTCAGATCCATGGCGTATTTGGGGATCAGCAGCTGGATTGCGCCATGGACTCCCTCCGTTCCGGTGATCATGATGGCAGGAACTGCAGCGCACAGCAGGAACCATACAAAAGTGCCGAAGCCGAACAGCGTCCCCAGCAGCAGCTTGGCGCCGTACAGCTTCCGACCCAGAGGGGCGGCCAGGTTCAGCTGGTCCGTGCGGCGGGTATGCTCTTCGGAGAAAACTCCCGGCAGGCACACGGCCAGAAGCAGCATGCCCATGATGTTGATACTATAAATGATATTGCAAAGATTGCTCCAGGGGTTGGTGCACTCATAGACGAAGGGCTGCGTTACCCGGGCCTCCTGCTGCCGCCACCAGGCCTTTTCCCCCTCCGAGAGGCCGGATTTTTCCCAATCGTCCTCCTGATAAGCCCTGCGGACCTCATAAAACTGGTCTGCCGTCAGGTTTTCCGGCACTTCTCCCAGAATGCGCTCTGCCCAGGTGTACAGGGCGCTGTAGCCCAAATTTTCTTCCAGAAACAGCTCCAGATCCGCCCGATTATCGGGTATGGTGTCTGCCGTGATGGCGGTGGATTCCAGCACCTCCCGGAGCAAAGCGTCATCAATGGTTCTTCCTGCCAGAGCCTGCTTGGAGCGCTTGGTGATCGCCTGCATCTGCGGACCTTTGATCTCGATCCCGTTATAGTAATAGCTGGAGGCCCGGCCAGCCATATAGCCAGTCAAAAGGCTCATGGCCAGCATCACTCCCAGGCAGGCCCAGACCAGCTTCCGCCGGAAGAGCTTCCTGCACTCATAGTGAAATAAGGTTCCGAATGTTTTCATGGCTGTTCCTCCCCGAACTCTTTCAGGTAAAACTCCTCCAAATCGCCGCCGATGCCGTCCAAGGCGCCTTCGTAGATCAACTGGCCGTCCCGGATCATGAGTATCACATCGGCAATGTGCTCCACATCGGAAACGATGTGCGTGGACAGCAAAACAATGGAAGATTTCCCCAGTTCTGCGATGAGATTCCGAAACCGCACCCGTTCCTTGGGATCCAGGCCCGCCGTGGGTTCATCCAGAACCAGCAGCTTTGGGTTTCCCAGCAGGGCCTGGGCAATCCCCAGCCTCTGCTTCATGCCGCCGGAATAGGTCCTGACCTTCTTTTTTGCCGCAGACTCCAAGCCCACCAGCTGCAGCAGCTCCCGGGCCTTCCGGCCAGCCTCCTGTTTCTCCAGACCCTTCAGCGCCGCCAGATACAGGAGAAACTCTTCGCCGCTGAAGTTGGGGTAATAACCAAAATCCTGGGGCAGATAGCCCAAACAGGCCCGGTATTCCTCCGTAGATACATCCTGACCATCCAGGCTGACAGAACCGCTGGTGGGCCGCAGGACGCCGCAGAGCATCCGCATCAGGGTGGTCTTTCCCGCGCCGTTGGCCCCCAGCAGGCCGTATACTCCCGGGTGCTGCTTCAGGGAGATCCTGTACACTGCAATTTTATTTCCATACTGTTTGGTCAGTCGATCGATTTGTAATTCCATCCGT
>CAMBCW010000196.1 GCA_945864925.1 uncultured Clostridia bacterium | reverse complement strand
CCCCTACAATAGGGGAGCTGTCAGCGAAGCTGACTGAGGGGTGTCAAACTGCCGGTTTTCATATGCAGCTGCGGGGATACATGGAACCTTGACACCCTTCCGCCTCGCTGGCGCTCAGCACCTCCCCTATTGTAGGGGAGGCATTTTGGTGCACAGCAGTCTATGGCTCCCCTACAATAGGGGAGCTGTCAGCGAAGCTGACTGAGGGGTGTCAAACTGCTGGTTTTCATATGCAGCTGCGGGGATACATGGAACCTTGACACCCCTCCGCTTCGCTGGCGCTCAGCACCTCCCCTATTGTAGGGGAGGTATTTTGGTGCGCAACAGTCTATAGCTCCCCTACAATAGGGGAGCTGGCCCGAAGGGCCTGAGGGGTGTCAAGTCACCCCCAGTACCTCCACGCCCCAGCGCCGCAGGCACCGGGTCAGGGCACACAGGGGCAGGCCCATGACGTTGTAGTAGTCGCCCTCCAGGGCCTCCACGAACACGGCGGCCTGGTCCTGGATGCCGTAGGCCCCGGCCTTGTCCATGGGGGAGCCGGTGGCGATGTAGGCGTCGATCTCCCGGCCGGACAGGGGGCGGAACCGCAGGCGGGTCTGCTCCACGTGGGTCTCGCACCGGCCGTCCTGCCACAGGCAGAAGCCGGTCATGACCGTGTGGCTGCGGCCGGACAGACTGTGGAGCATGGCCCGGGCCTCGTCGGGGGAGTGGGGCTTGCCCAGAATGCGGTCCTCCACCACCACGATGGTGTCGGCGGCCACCACCAGCCGCCCGGGATGGGTCTGTCCCACCGCCCGGGCCTTCTTTTCACAGACCGCCGCCACGGCCTCCTCCGGGGACAGCCCCGGGGCCATGGTTTCATCGATGTCGGCGGTGATAATTTCA
This sequence comes from uncultured Clostridia bacterium, assembly GCA_945864925.1. GTDB lineage: Bacteria > Bacillota > Clostridia > Oscillospirales > Oscillospiraceae > Avoscillospira. The sequence continues at coordinate 3,428 of CAMBCW010000196.1, read as the reverse complement.
AAATCCAGCCCCAGCATAGCCAGCAGCTCCCGCCGCCGGGGGGATTGGGATGCGAGAATGAACATGATTCCTCCTTGCGCAAGTGTTCAAAATGCGCTGTCATTGCGAGCCAGTGCGCACACTGGCGCACCCCAGGGTGGCCTCTTTTGCCCCGCACCCAGCCCTCTTCCTTGCATGTCATTGCGAACCAGTCCGCAGACTGGTGTGGCAATCCGTACCCCTACCTGCGGGGCAATTCACCTTCTGGCAATCCGTTTCCCCTTCGCACAGGCCAATTTTACAGGAGCGCTCAGAAATATGCTTCGTTCCGGATGCGGATTTCCGCGTCGCTTCGCTCCTCGCAATGACAGGGGAAGTTGGAACACTGCGCAGACCATCGACTCCCGCTGTCATTGCGAGGCCCCACAGGGGCCGTGGCAATCCGTGCTTGTGCAGGCAACCGCTTTCCTCATCCAACTGCCCCGGCGCGCCGGAGTCGTCGCGTCCTACCTCTATAGGGGCGACCTGCGGTCGCCCGATGGGCAGTGCCATGAGAAACGTACTGCCAGGCATACGGATTGCCACGTCGCTTCGCTCCTCGCAATGACCGTGCGGGACGGAACCCCGTCAAAAAATGCGCGTGCTTACGAAAACCGATCGTCAAATAACGAAAAATGATTGTATCAGGCGAAGCCGACACCTCAACTTTTCATTTCATTCCACCCCGCGCGAGTACAGTCCCCGGGTGCAGGTGCCGGGGTCAAAGGCGGCCCGGCCCTGGTATTGGTTCAGCACGGCGTCCACTTCGCTGGGGTTTTCCGTGGTGAAGCTCAGGCGGCAGGCCCACAGGCCCATGCCCCGCAATGCCCCCAGCTTGTCCAGCAAATACAGCTTCTTGCCGTTGTACAGCACGTTCCGGCAGGTGCCCACGTCCCGCAGCACCGGGAATTCCTCCCCCATGCGGTCGATGAGCTTGGTGGGGCTGTCGCAGGAGCAGGCCCCGGTGCGGTTTTTGATGACGCAGTTCTCTATGAGCATCAGGGGCAGCCGGCCGTAGACCAGCACCTCCGTGGGCACGGCCTTGCTCAGGTCCCGCAGCTGGGGCAGGGTCATCTCAAAGCTGGCCAGCTGGCTCTCCAGCTGGAGACTGCGCAGATAGTGCATGGCCCGGGAGTTGTAGACGTTCAGGCCGAAGTCGCCCCGGACGGCGAAGCCCTTCTGTTTGGCCAGACGGATCTGGCCCAGGTTGCCCGTCAGGATGTGGTTCACGCCCATGCCCCGGACGTGCTCCAGGGCGGCGGCCCACTGGCTGCGCTCGCCGTCCCGGATAACCCGGGGCAGAACGGCCGTCAGCTCCGTGTCCACAGGCACGGAGCCGCGCAGCTCCGGATGGGCCAGCAGCTCGGAAATGGGCACATACAAAACCGCCGGGTTCATCCGCAGGAGCCTGGGGGTGATCTGCTCCACACTGCGGACGGCCACGGTGAGCCGGGCCTCCCCGGGAATGCCGTCGTAGGCCGCCAGGCGGGAATAGGGGTTCAGCTTGGGCAGCTCCACCCGGCCCCGCAGGGCCGTCAGCCGGTCCAGGACCTCCCGCCGCATGGCGTTGAGGGCCGACGCCGGCAGCATCAGCCCCGGCTCCACCAGGGCGCGGAAGCCGGCGCAGTAGTAGGGGGTACCGCCGGTCTTGGCCAGCCGCTCCTCCACCATGGCGGGGGTCAGCTCCCGCATGCGGGAAATCTCGGGGACGGGGCCACGGGTCTTGCAGACATGGCCCCGGTCGTCCTCCACGGCCAGCTGGGCCTCTTCCCCGGCCCGGAGCATGGCGTAGAACCGCACCGGCACCCGGGGATTCTCCCCCCGCTCATAGCTGGCCCGGGCGGCGGCGAACAGCTCCCGGTCCTCGGGCCCGTCCTGGTGGACGCCGAACATGTCCGGCCCCTTGCGGTCCAGATAGTAGCCCTGGGTGAAGCCCTGGCGGGAGAACGCCGCCTCCAGCTGGTACAAATCCTCGTCGGAGACAGGCCGGCCGTCCAGAACGGCGCGGTAGATTCGGGTGACAATGGCCACATACTCCGGCCGCTTCATGCGGCCCTCAATTTTCAGGCTCCGCACGCCCATGCGCCGCAGGTCGTAGAGGTACTCCAGCAGGCAGGAGTCCTTGAGGCTCAGGGGGTAGCGGCTCTCCTCGAACCGGCCGTAGCCGTATGCCATGCGGCAGGGCTGGGCGCACTGGCCCCGGTTGCCGGAGCGCCGGCCGATGACGGAGCTGAGATAGCACTGGCCGGAATAGCACATGCACAGAGCCCCGTGGACAAAGACCTCAATCTCCACAGGGGAATTTTTGCAGATAAAGGCAATTTCATCCCGGCTCAGCTCCCGGGCCAGCACCACCCGGCTGCAGCCCAGCTCCGCCGCCTGGAGCACGCCCTCCAGGGAGTGGACGCTCATCTGGGTGGAGGCGTGGACGGGAATGGAGGGGGCAATCTGCCGGCACAGCTGCACCACGCCCAGGTCCTGGACGATGAAGGCGTCCACCCCCAGGTTGGCGGCGTTGCGGATGACCTCGGCGGCCTGGCGCATCTCCCGGTCGGAGACGAGAATATTCAAGGTCAGATGCACCTGGACGCCCCGGACATGGCAGTAGCTGACGGCCTCCTGGAGCTCTTCCACAGTGAAGTTTTTGGCGTTTCGCCGGGCATTGAAGTCGCCGTAGCCCAGGTAGACGGCGTCGGCGCCGTTCTGGACGGCCGCCCGGAGGGCCTCCATGGACCCGGCGGGAGAGAGAAGTTCAAGCATAGCATACCTCGGTCCGCGTGCAGGCACGCGGGATCAGATAGAATGAAAAATGATAAATGCAAAATGCAAAATTGAGGTGTCCGCTTCGCGGACGGATTGGAAAGAGCAGGAAATCCCTTGTGCCCCCTCCACAGGGGGCTGCTGAGCGAAGCGAAGCTGGGGGTTATACCGATAAGCAATTCTGCCGATCAAACGATACAGCAGCAAACCCGGAGCAACCCCCCGGTCTGCTTTGCAGGCCACCCCCCTGTAGAGGGGGGACAAGCGCCTTCTGCGCATAATTTTTCTTATACATTCTATCACAATTCCGTCCGCCAGAAAAGTGGGGATTGCTGTTTCTTTATGAGAATTCTGTAAATTTTCCATGGCGCAGGCCCCGGAACGGCAAAACAGCAGGCTGATACTGCGCTGCACCCCAAAAGCCTCCCCTGAGTAAGGGGAGGTGGCCCGCAGGGCCGGAGGGGTTGTCCGCTGGCAGCAGCATTTTGCGAAAATTTCATGTGCCTGCACACGACCCCTCAGTCATGGCTTGCGCCATGCCAGCGTCCCTATCCCCTCTGTCGCTTCGCGACATCTCCCCTTGACAAGGGGAGTCGGCAGATTACAATTTGAAGTGCAACACCCCAAACAAAAAGAGACAATATGCAAAC
>CAMBCW010000195.1 GCA_945864925.1 uncultured Clostridia bacterium | reverse complement strand
ATCCTGGGCAACCTGGTATCGCCGCTGCTCATCAAGATTCTCCGGGTAAAGGATCCCATGGCGGCGGGGTTGGGCATCGGCACCTGCAGCCATGCTCTGGGCACCGCCAAGGCCCTGGAGCTGGGAGAGACCGAGGGAGCCATGAGCGGACTGGCCATTGGCATCAGCGGTATTTTCACAGCCCTTCTGGCCCTGGGCTTTGAATTTGTTATTTGATAAGGGAATTTACTGCCCTCAGGCTGTCTATAAACCCGGGAAGGGTGCCCTGTGTCATTCAAATCAATAGATTTCATAACTTTTTGAAAGTTCTTAAATCTTAAGCAGCTTGTCTAAAAGACTTTTTCGACACGGTGAGACGTGCGCACCTAAATAATTTTGGGTGCGCACGTCTTTTTCAGGAAACTATTTCCGTTTTCTTGCGTCTGTATCTATGGGCAGACGCAGTTCAACCCCAGCGTTTGGAAATGGGACAGCCATTTTTCCTCAGGCCGCTTGTTGGTGACCACAGTCTGGACTGCTTCCAGGGGAGCAACCTGGACGAAGGAAATCTTGTCGAACTTGGAGTCGTCCAGAGCGAGGATGACCTGCTTGGCATTGCGGATCATGGCCTGTTTGGCCAGCGCGTGGCCTTCGGCGGAGTCGGTCACCCCTGCCTGCAGGTCGATGCCTTTGCAGGACAAGATAGCCTTGTCCACATGGTAGCGCGAAAGGGTGTTGGCCACCTGGTGGCCGGTGAAAGCCAGGGAATCCGGCCGCAGGGTGCCGCCGGTGGAGAGAATGGTCCAGCCCTCCACGCCGGCCAACTCCATCACGATTTCCACGGAATAGGTCAGAACGGTCAGACCCTTTTTCTCCTTCAGATGCTTGGCGATGTAGAGACTGGTAGAGCTGTCGTCCAACATCAGGTGGTCGCCGTCGTGCACCATTTGGCTGATCAGCCCAGCAATGGCGTGCTTTGCTTCCACATTGGTTTTGTTGCGGATGGTATAGCTCAGGTCAGTCTTGGTGCTGTTGCCCCAGATGGCGCCGCCGTAGGTCTTGGTGGCGAAGCCTTCTTTCTCCAGCTTGTCCAGATCCCGGCGGATGGTTTCTTCGGTGACGCCATAATGAACGGCCAGCTCGCTGACCAGGACCCGCTGCTCCGTGCGGAGCCGTTCCAGAATCTCATTTTTTCGCTCGATCGCCAGCATAGCAACACTTCCTTTGGTAGTCTGTTTGAAAACCACATAAATCAACATCATTATAGCAGGAACCGCCCGGGATTGCAAGCCGGAAGCAGCAGGAAAGGGATCTGGATTATGTTAACATTGGAAGGACAGCCAAATATTGCCGGGAGGGAGAGAAGATGTCAAAAAGGTGATATTTTGTAACAAAAACATCACATAACCCACAGAAAATATTACAATTTTGTCATGTTTTGCAGACGCTGTCGATTTTTGCTGAAAAAGCCCTTGCAAATAACGTTCAGGTCTGCTAGATTATAGAAACAGGGATTATGTAAATGCTTGAGAGATTTGGAGATTGGTGCCGTGGTTTTTTCCAGTTTGATTTTTCTGTATCTGTTTCTGCCCGCGTGTCTGATTGCCTACTTCTGTGTCAGGGGCGTGAAAGCGAAAAATGTGGTTCTGGTGCTGTTCAGCCTGCTGTTCTATGCCTGGGGCGAGCCGGTGTATGTGCTGCTGCTGGTGGGTTCCGCCGCGCTGAATTATGCCTTCGGCCTGTGGATGGGCCTGGTGACGGAGGAAGGCGGCCGGGGGTGTAAAGCGATCCTGGCTGTGGCTGTGGCGGTCAACCTGGCGGTTCTGGCGGTGTTCAAATATGCCGGCCTGCTGGTGACAACGCTCAACCAGCTGACGGGACTGGCCCTGCCTGTCCCTGCGATTTCTCTGCCCATTGGTATTTCTTTCTATACCTTCCAGGCCATGACCTATGTCATTGACGTCTACCGGGGTCAGGCCAAGGTACAGCTGTCCTATTTCAAGTTCCTGTTGTATATTTCCATGTTCCCGCAGCTCATTGCCGGCCCCATTGTCCGCTATGTGGATATTGAGGCGCAGCTGGATGACCGCAGCACCAGCCGGGAGGACCTCTTCTACGGTCTGATCCGCTTTGCCACGGGCCTGGGGAAAAAGATCCTGATTGCCGACCGTGCCTTTGCGGTGTGCAGCAAGCTGCTGGACGGCTCCTTTGCCTCGGCCACAGTGGTGGGCACCTGGCTGGGGATTCTGATGTTCACGTTCCAGATTTATTTTGACTTCTCCGGCTATTCCGACATGGCCATCGGCCTGGGACGGATGTTCGGTTTCCGTTATAACGAAAACTTCCGCCTGCCCTATATGTCCCTGTCCATCACAGATTTCTGGCGGCGCTGGCACATTTCCCTGGGGTCCTTCTTCCGGGACTATGTGTATATCCCCATGGGCGGTAAATACAGGCACCGGATGCTGAATATGCTGGTGGTCTGGGCGCTGACTGGCCTGTGGCACGGCGCCAGCTGGAATTTCCTGGTGTGGGGCCTGTACTATTTCGTCCTGCTGGTGGTGGAGAAGCGGTATTACGGCCGCTATAAAAAGGTGGTGCCCAAAGCGGTACGGCACCTGGTCACCATGCTGCTGGTGATTTTCGGCTGGACCATCTTCTATTTTACAGACTTTGGACGGCTGGGCCAGGCCTTTGCGGCCATGTTTGGCTTTGCCAAGGGTGGTTTTGCCAATACAGAGGTGGGCATTCAGCTGCTGAACAACCTGCCGCTGCTGCTGGTGTGTATCCTGGGCGCATCGCCCATTCCCCGGTTCCTGGGAGATGTTTTTGGACTGGTGTGTACGGACCCCAACCCGGAAGGCGCCAAAAAGAAGCTCTATGTGGTCGGAACCTTTGTGTTCTGCGTACTGCTGATCCTTCTTTCCACGGTTTCTCTGGTGGGCAGCGGTTTCAGCGCATTCTTGTATTACCGTTTCTGATGTAGGAGGACCGAACCGTGAAAAAACTCTATACCATTTTGCTGGTTCTTCTGCTGGCCGCAGTGGCGCTGGTGGGCGTCTGGTCCCTGGTGGACAAGGATCCCACAGAATCTGCCATGGAAAACCGGAAACTGGCGTCGAAGCCTGTGTTCTCCTGGTCGGCCCTGTGGGACGGAAGCTACGTTTCCCAGTTGGAGACCTATTATTCCGATACCTTTCCGGGCCGGGAGGCGCTGCTGAAGGCCAATCAGACCCTGAACAAGTTCTATTATTTTTCCGGCGGCAGCGACAATAATATGCTGGTGGTGGACTTTGACAACGATGTGGGCCAGGGCGGCCAGGCTCTGACTCCCACAGAACCCGCGCCGGAGGAGCAGCCCGACGAGCCGGCAGAGCCGGACGGACCGGCGGAACCGGATCAGCCGGACCAAGTCCAGGAGCCGGAGACGCCGTCCCAGCCGCAGGAACCGGAGCCCAACTATGACGATATGGACTATACCACCGCCGGCTCCATCATCATCCTGGGCGACAACGCCCTGGATATTCCCACGGCCACGGACTCCATCATTATGAACTATGCCGAGGCCATCAACAATATCCAAAACGCCCTGGGGGAGGAAGTGCGGATGATCTCCCTGGTGACGCCCAACTCCGGCCAGTTCTATTCCCCCACGGACTTCCATACCGGCTCCCATGACCAGAAGGCCATGATCGGCCTGTGCTACAGTAACATGGCCCCCAAGGTGCTGAAGGTGGATGCCTATTCCGTCCTGGAGGCGCACAAGAGTGAGGACCTCTATTTCCGCACGGACCACCACTGGACAGCTCTGGGCGCTTACTATGCCTATACCGCCTTCTGCAAGACGGCGGGCTTCGAGGCGGTCCCTCTGGAACAGTTCCAGACCGGTACGTATGAGGGCTTCGTAGGCTCCATGTATACCTATACTTCCCAGTACCCCCAGAGCGCCGTGCTGAAGCAGAACCCCGATACGCTGACCTATTATCTGCCCATCGTGGATACCCAGGCGGCCTTCTATGCCGATGCGGACTATGAAAACTCCACAGCCTATTGGATCGACGTGGTCAACACCAACCTGCCGGAAAGCGAATATAACAAATATATGTGCTTCCTGTCCGGCGACCATCCGCTGGTGCACATCACTACCTCTGCAGACGGCCCTGTGTGCCTGGTGCTGAAGGACTCCTACGGCAATGCCTTTATCCCCTTCCTCACCAGCCACTACAGCGAAATTTTTGTCATCGATCCCAGAGAGTTTAACGATGACGGCAAGCCGTCCCTGGACTTGACTGCGTTTGTCCAGGACAATGGGGTGAACGATGTCATTGCCATCAACTATCCCTGTCTCTTATACACATCTCCGAGCCCACGAGACGTAGAGGAATCT
>CAMBCW010000194.1 GCA_945864925.1 uncultured Clostridia bacterium | reverse complement strand
AGATTCCTCTACGTCTCGTGGGCTCGGAGATGTGTATAAGAGACAGGATCCAGAGCGAAGCCCTCCACGGAAAAGTCCACCTGCTGGGACAGGTCGCTCTTAATATACATGGCGAAAATGCACAGGAAGATCAGCAGCGTCAGAAATCCCGTCAGCACCAGGGTGCCGAAAATCTTACCGATCCATCCCAGAATCCGTCTGCCGCGGGATTTCCCGGACTGTGCCGTCTGCTTTCTGGCCATTCAACCACCTCCACGCATAGCAATTGGCATAAGTACCCATATTATTTTTTGTATTATAACACAACACGTCTGCAATATCCATTCCTTTTTTCGCAATTCCTCCGGTGCATTCTCCAGAGGGCGCCTCGTTTTGCCTCTTGATTTTCCACCGTAAACAGAGTAGAATAAAACCATCCAAAAAAGCGTTGGAGGTTCCTATGAGCGAAGCGTTTGGAGATGACATCATCACCATCACGGACGAAGATGGTGTGGAATACGTCCTGGAGGTCCTGGCCGTTCTGGAAGTGGACGGCTCTGAGTATTATGCCCTGGTGCCTGCCGAGTCCGCCGAGGATGAGGATCTGGAAGTCAGCATCCTCAAGGCTGTGGAAGAAAACGGTGAGGAGCTGCTCTGCGCCATTGAGGACGAGGCTGAGCTGGAGCATGTTTACGAGATTATGATGGACGAAATTTTCCAGGATGAAACAGAGGAATAATTTCTCCTCCCCTGCAATAGAATAAAGCGAGTTCCCTGCTTGGTGCGTGACGGGCCCATTTAGACCCACATTTTTAACTCGGGATGCTCGACTTCTCTGCGGGATTGCAGACCTCCCGCCTTAGCTTTGACTGTAGGCGGACGCTGGGAGCAGTGAACGCAGCGAGCGGCAACCCACCTGCCTTTCTGTGCAGGTTATAACTGGGTTCGCACGGCCAAAGCGGGGAATTCTTTTGCTTTTTCTACTATAGCGCGGATTGCCCAATTTGTCTGTAAATTTTCTGTGACTTTCTGCAGAAAACCTGTGAATGGCTCTTGAATCCAAGGGCCATTTTCGTTATAATTAGCTGGTATCGCATTGGCGAGAACACGAAGTATGAGAGGAATGAACCACAACATGAGCGCATCCCGCGAAAAGAAAAAGCGCCAGGAACAGTTGACTGCTGAGGCCGCTTCTGCCCAGAATGCCAAAAAAGGTCTGAGTAAAACTGTCAAAACCGTACTCGGCATCGTAATCGCCGTCGTATTGGTGGCCGCCATCGTCTTCCTTGGTATGATCAGCAGCGGATTCTTTGAGGCCCACTCCACTGCCGCCGTGGTCAGCGGTCATAAGCTGACTCCCGCCATGGTCAACTACTATTACACCAATACCTATCAGAACAATCAGCAGCTGCTGTCCATTTTCGTCGATTCGGAAACACCGCTTTCTGAACAGGCCTATTTCACGGATGAATATGCCACGTGGAACGACTATCTGCTGGATTCCGCCCTGGCCACTGCCGCCAGCACCTATGCCATTTATGACGAAGCCGTCTCCAAGGGTTTTGAACTCAGCGAAGACGCCCAGGCTTCCATCGACAGCCAGCTGCAGAGCATGGACCTGATGGCCAGCATCTACGGCTACGGCAGCGGCGACGCCTATCTGTCCGCCGTCTATGGTACCGGCTGCAACAAGTCCAATTTCAAGGAATTCCTGACTGTCAACTATCTGGCTCAGGAATATGAAAACAGTGTCATTTCCTCGCTGGTCTACACCCAGGATGAGATCGATGCCTACTATGCGGCGAATCCCGCTGACTTTGACAGCGTGACCTTCCGGATGTTCAATCTGACCGCTGAAGCGGATACCACCGACGAAAACGGCGAGGATGCCGTCAGCGAGGAAGCCCTGGCCCAGGTGGAAGAAAAGGCCAAGGCCATGGCTGAGGCGTCCCAGGGCAGCGAGGAAACCTTCCTGGAGCTGGCTCTGGAAAATACGCCTGCAGATCAGCAGGAGAGCTACAACGCAGATACCTCCACCCTGCGGGAGGCTTATACGGAAAATGACTGCCTGGAGCTCTACCGCGACTGGATCAGCGATGACGCCCGGCAGCCCGGCGACACCACCTATGTTTATAATTCCACCAACGGCTACTATGTGCTGTACTTTGTGGAGAACGTGGATATGACCTATCAGCTGCCCAATGTCCGTCACATTCTCATCGCCCCGGAGGACTCCACCGACGAGGCCTCCAAGGAAGAAGCCAAGGCTAAGGCCGAAGCTCTGCTGGCAGACTTCCTGGCCGGCGATGCCACGGAAGACGCGTTTGCCGCTCTGGCCAACGAGAACTCCGAGGACACCGGCAGCAACACCACCGGCGGTCTGTATGAGAACGTGGCCCCCGGCGCTACCCTGGAATCGTTCGAAGACTGGTGCTATGCGGAAGGCCGTCAGCCTGGCGATACCGGCATCGTGGAATCCGATTACGGATATCATATTATGTACTTCAGCGGCTACGGCAAGATCTACCGGGACTACCTGGTGGAGAATGCGCTGATGGAGGAAGATTACAACGCTTGGCTCGATGCCGCTCTGGCTGATGTCAGCCGGACGCTGAAGAGCAGCCGGTTCGTAGCAACCCGGTAAACTCAATCTTTCCATTGCAGGACAGCCCCGGCCTGCCGGCGTGGGCGGCGCAGAATGCAGCGCCGCGCCGGTTTGCCGGGGTTTTTGCACGCTGCTTTGCAGATATTCAGTAACGGAGGGAACCGCAATGAAGCAGCAATGGCTGCGTACTGCTATGCTTCTTGGCGAACCGGCAGTGGCGTCACTGGCGGAACAGCACGTGGCTGTATTCGGCGTAGGCGGAGTGGGCAGTTATTGCGCCGAGGCTCTGGCCCGGGCCGGCATCGGTCAAATCACCCTGGTGGACGATGACACCGTCTCCGAAAGCAACCTCAACCGTCAGCTGGTGGCCCTGCGTTCCACCATCGGCCTGCCCAAAACCGAGGTAATGGCACGGCGCATTGCTGATATCCATCCGGATTGCCGGGTGAACGTTCTGACGCAGCGTTACACGGAGGAAACCAAGGAGGATTTTTTTGGTCTGCGCTTTGACTATATTGCCGACTGCATCGATTCCGTCGCCTGCAAAACCAGTCTCATTGAGACCGCCATCCGCCGGGGCGTTCCGATCCTCAGTGCCATGGGGACAGGCAACAAGCTGGATCCAGGCAAGTTCGTCATCACAGACCTGGCCAAAACTTCCGGCTGCCCTCTGGCCCGGGTCATGCGCAGGGAGCTGAAGCTTCGGGGGATTCTCCACCACACAGTGCTGTACAGCACCGAACCCGCCCGCAAGCCCCTGTTCCAGCCGGAGGAGGGAAAAACAGTTCCCGGTTCCGTGGCCTGGGTTCCCAGCTGCGCCGGACTTATGATGGCCGGCTACATTGTGCAGCAGCTGATCCCGCATCCTGATTGCCGTGAATAAGAGCGCCCCCCACAGGACACACTTCCTGCGGGGGGTGGTTTTTTGGAAAAGCGGCATTGGCTGCGCTGCGGGCTTTGCGGCGCGGTGACTGGGATCATCAACGGTCTGTTTGGCGCAGGCGGCGGCATGGTACTGGTCCCTCTGCTGATCCATTTTGGCAAGCTGGAGGACAAAAAGGCCTTTTCTTCTGCGATTTCCATCATACTGCCCATGTGCCTGGTCACGCTGACCGTCTATTGGCGCAGCGGAAATTTCCCCGGCGTTGAGGCGCTCCCCTATCTGGCCGGCGGCCTGGTGGGCGGACTGGCCGGCGGTCTTCTGTTCCGCCGGGTGACCCCGCAGTTTTTACACCGGCTGTTCGGTCTGATCATTCTCTGGGGAGGTCTGCGGCTCCTATGGACTTGAATGCACCTTGGATCGCAGGGCTGGCGGGATTGCTCTGCGGGATTCTCTCCGGCTTCGGCATCGGCGGCGGTTCTCTGCTGATGGTATGGATGACCGCCGCAGCCGCCCTGGACCAAAAAGCGGCGCAGGCCATCAATCTGCTGTATTTCCTCCCCACGTCCCTGGGTGCGCTGATTTTTCACATCCGCAACAAAATGATTTGCTGGCGCGCCGTTCTGCCTGCCGCTTTGGGCGGCTGTGTCACAGCCGCTCTGACAGCCTGGCTGACGGCCGGGATCCAAATGGATCTGCTGCGGAAGCTTTTTGGCATTTTTCTGCTGATCGTCGGCTTTGTTGAGTTCTTCAAAGGGCGAAAGCCCAACTGAGAGAGGCTTCCCTCAGAAAAACACGCGGCGCGTCCGGTTGACGCGCCGCGTGTTTTTCTATGCAAAAGCATAGCAAAAAGCAAGATGCGCCATTTTCTCGCCCCTTCGGGGCAACCGAAAATGATGCGCAAAAAC
>CAMBCW010000193.1 GCA_945864925.1 uncultured Clostridia bacterium | reverse complement strand
CCCCTACAATAGGGGAGCTGTCAGCGAAGCTGACTGAGGGGTGTCAAGCTGCCAAAAATCGTTTGCAGCTGCCAGGATTATCGATACCTTGACACCCCTCCGGCCCTTCGGGCCACCTCCCCTATTGTAGGGGAGGCATTGGCCTTCTGCTAAACACAACTGCTTGTCAAATCCCAATTTGTGCTTCTGCCGGATTTGCTGGACAACACCAATCTTACATTTTTATCCGGACGGCGCAATATACCCATGGAAAAATGCGTCATGTCTATCAGAACGTCAACTACCATTGGAGGGATTGCCATGAGAAAGATCGCCCTGCGGGGGCTGTTGGGACGGAGGCGGGACACGGCGCTGCTGTGGAGCGTGGTGCTGTTGGCCTTTCTGTTTCTGGTGCTCTCCACGGTCCTGATCACATCGCTGCAGGAAACAGACAAAGTCCAGCAGCTGCAGACCTATGGCAGCTGGCAGGTTCTGGCCGCCGGTCTCACCGGCGAGGAGGCGGACACCCTGGCCGCCCAAGCGGGACATGCTCTGGTGGTTCCCCTGATTCCCACCAGCGGCGCAAAATTTTTCGACGGCGACAACGAATACTATCTGACCCCCTACACCCCGGAGCTGGAGGTCATGGCCTCCCTGGAGCTGAAGGAGGGCCGCTGGCCCCAGGCGCGGAACGAAATCGTCCTGGAATATGCCCGTCTGGCTTCTCTGGGCCTGAAAGTGGGCGACAGCTTCACCGTCCTGAGCCATGCGCAGCTACCCCTGACTGAGACGGGCCGCGAAACCCGGCAGGCGGAGATCGATGCAGTCGTGGAGGCCACCCGGCAGGAGCTGCTGGAGCAGTTCCCCGCGGTACACAAGGACTTCACCATCTTTTGGTACTACTATTATGAGCAGGGCACACCATACGAGGATGTTTTCAACCTGGGCGAGGACTTCTTCCAGGCCTATGACCAGCTGACGCCGGAGCAGCAGAAAACCGCCTATGCGGCCTTTGTGAATTCCGCTTATGTTGCTTCTGCCCTCCCGCAGCAATCCAAAAGCTCGCCAAATCTGCTGGGTATCGAAGAGCTGCTGCTGCGTACCTCCATCGACCAAGGCTCGCTGGACCCCCTGGATCTGGCCATGCAGTATCAATACACGGTCTGCGGCGTGGTGGAGACCTACTCCGACCGCTGGGACACCGGCAGCGTGGCCCTGCCCACGGGCTTCGTCACCCAGGAGAATTACGAACTGCTGTGCAGCGGCCCAGCCGCCGTGGCGGCGGAGTACGGCGATTACACGCCCGTGGAGTTTGACTCCCTGGTATTTCTCACGGACGAAAGCCGCTCTGCCCGGGCAGTCTGGGAGGAAAATCTGCCCGTCTTCAACAGCCTGCTCCGGGACCGCCTGGACTTCACCACCCCCTATTGGATGCAGATTGAGACGGAAGACGGCAAGCTGAATTTCATGGAGTTTTCTGATTTCTCCATGGCCGACTCTGAGCACCCCACATGGGACTCCGCCGTGTCTGTCCATGGCTATCTGCTGCCCCGGAATGCGGATGGCTGTGCCATTCCCTGGTCCGCCGACTTTTCAGACTTCCAGCCGGTCGGTACATACTTCTACGCCATCACCGGTGCTCTGGAACAGCTGGTGGAGGAGCCCGCCGGGACCGTCACCTTCACGGAGACAACCGGGAACTGGCGCTTGCCCCCCACCCATACGGAGACACTGGATCTGGACGGCGCCGTTGTAGTGGTTAGCCTGGACGATCAGACCTGGGAGGTGCCCCTGGAGGACTTCCTGACGGGAGATTTCACCATCAACGGACTGTCCCTCATCCCCTCTTTGGGCGTCTTGGAGGACGATCTGGAAACGCCCCGGGACGGGTCCCTATTCCGGCTCAACCGCTTCGCCTATCCCCGGGCCGGGGAAGGCGGCGGGCAGATGCTGATGCTGGTCCTGGGCATTCTGTTCGTCACCACAGTCTGCGCCGTGTTCCAGATCTGCTTCACCCAGCTGCGCCGCCGGATGCAGCGCATTGTCCGCATGAAAGCCATCGGCGCGGAAAACCGGCAGATTGCCGGAATGCTGGGCTGGGAATTTGTCTATTTCTGGCTCACTGCCATGCCTGTTGGCACAGTTCTGGGCCTGGGCGGCGCCTGGGCGGCGACGGCGCTGCTCTCCCGGGTCCAGGGGCGGGACATCCTGCTGACAATTGACCCCGCAGTATTCCTGGCAGCTCTGGCCGCCGGTACCCTGGCCCTGGGGCTTGGCATGCTGGTACCCATGGTCATGGCTGTGGGCGTACCCCTCACCGGGCGCACCGTCCGGAAAAAGCCCCTGCCGCCGCCCCGCCGGGAAACCCGGCAGGATTTTCTCCATGTGACCCTCCGGGGCCTGTGGACCAGGAAGGGCAAGACCATCGGCGGCGCGGCCCTGTGCGTGTTCATGACCGCCATCGCCCTGTTGTGCCTGTTCCTGGGTTTCCGGTTCCTGGCTCCCTACCAGGAGAGTATCCAGCGGGACGGCAAACCGGATTACCTGCTGCAGTCCCCCTACGCCATGTCGGAGCGCCAGCTGAAGGAACACATCACCGCCCTGGAGGAGCTGGGCGTCTGCGCGGAGATCACCCCCTACCGGGTGGGCAAGGCCATTCAGCCGGACGCCCCCGGTCTGGCGGACAGTCCCCTAGCCCAGGCCATGGGCACGCCCCTGACGGTGAATCTGTACGGCATCGATTCCGGGGATCCCCTGTTCGCCCAATACAGCCAGGCCGCCACTGTGGGCCAGTTGGATTCGGAGGCCTTCGACCGGGGAGAGCAGGCCCTGCTGCTGGTTCCCCTGTACCGGGCGACGGGACGGAGCAGTGAGACTGCCCTGGAAAAAGCCGAGGGCTGGGACCGGGTCCCGGCGTCCGGAATCAAGACCAGCTACTATGCTGAATACGACGGTGTCTACAGCCGGGATACGGCCCTGTCCGTGGGGGACAAGCTCTCTCTCAGCGCCGACACCACCAAGGTCTACGATACGCACAAGGAAACCACAACCAGCAGCACAGAACTGACCATCGGCGCCATCCTCTATTACTTTCCCGACGCCGGCATCTGGCCCGTCAGCGGAACCAAGGAGGGCTATCAGCTGATCTGCGCCCCCAGGGTCATCGGCCAGCTGCTGCCCGGCGCCATCCGCACCTACAGTGACAGCGAAATCCGGGCCATCAAGGGCACCCTGGGTGTTTTCTATGACAACGAATACGGCATCACCAATTTCTACCTCCGGGCCAGAGACGGCCAGCCCCTGGAAGAAGCGGACACCGCCCTGCTGGTCTTTGCCCGCAGCAACTATATGGATTTGGACATCTACCACGAGAGCAGTGAAAAGCTCCTGCAGGACGCGGTGAACAAGATTCTTCTGACCTGCCTGCTGGGGTTGACGGCAGTGCTGCTGGCCCTGGTGATCTTCGCCAACACTGTGGCTTCCGACCTGGAGCAGGAGCGGCGGCACATCGGCATTCTCCAGGCTCTGGGCGTCTCCCACCGGCGTTTTCTGCTGCGGCAGCTGTGCATCGGTCTGGCATCGTCGGCCCTGGCCGTGCTGCTGGCCAATCTGCTGCTGTGGTTCGCGGTGGCCGCCGGCGCCGCTGCCACGGATACGGTGCTGGCCAACCTGCTGTGGCACTACCCGGTCCTGGCCCACTGCCTGGTCTGTCTGGCCATGGCTGTTCTGCTGACGGCCCTCTACCTGGCTCCCATGGCGCAGCTGCGGAGCTACCTGCCCATCGAAAACATCCATTCCAGAAAGTGAGGCTGTTTTATGGAAATTTTGCGTGCGGAAGGCCTGTATAAGACCTATTATGAGGGGCAGCCCAACGAGGTTCAGGCCCTGAAGCCCCTGAATCTGTCCATTGAACAGGGCGTATTTTACGCCGTCATCGGCCGCAGCGGCTCGGGCAAGTCCACTTTGCTGCAGCTGCTGGGCGGCCTGGACCGGCCCACCGGCGGCAAGCTGTACCTGGAGGGTGAGAGCGTCTTTGACCTGTCCAACTCCGCCCTGTGCCGCCTGCGCCGGCGACGCATTGGCTTTGTCTTTCAGGCCTACAATCTGCTGGAGGAGCACACCGTGAAGGAAAACATCCTCATGCCTCTGCACCTGGACGGCCGGGACGCCGACCCTGCGTTCTTCGACGAACTGGTGCAGGCTCTGGAAATCGGGGACAAGCTCAGCCGCTACCCCGACCAGCTCTCCGGCGGCGAGCAGCAGCGGGTGGCCATTGCCCGGGCCCTGGTCACAAAGCCCGCCATTCTCCTGGCCGACGAGCCCACGGGCAACCTGGATCCCAAGACCGGCGATCAGGTGCTGCAGCACCTGAAAACCTGTCTCTTATAAACATCTCCGAGCCCACGAGACGTAGAGGAATCTCGTATG
>CAMBCW010000192.1 GCA_945864925.1 uncultured Clostridia bacterium | reverse complement strand
GTGTCGAAAAAGTCTTTTTCGACACGCTTTCGTTTCAAGCGAGCTTGAAACGAAGGGGGATTTGCATCGTGCGGCGCGCACGCCAAAGGCGCACACTTGCACGATCAAAGTTCAAAATTCCAGGCACATGTCCCGGAATTTTGATGATTTTGACTTTCTTTTCCCGCCTGCGGGCGGGAAAACTCTGCGAGGCTCTCTGACCAAAGGTACTTGCAAGCCTTTCGGCTGAAGGTGTATCGACAACCTGAAGCGCACCGGCAGAAGCTCCGCCGGTGCGCATGTTTTCCTGTTTTTACCGCAGTCCGTCCACATATTCCCGCAGCCGCCATTCCAGTTCAGGAATACAGGCCGGGGAATCGAAAAACTCGATAAACCGCTCCCGGCTGAGCCACTGGTAATCCACCGTCTCCCCCGGCTGGAGGCAAATCCGGTCCTTGGGCCAGTCGGTGACGCAGAGGAAACCCGCGTAGATGGTGTCGTGACTGACCATCCAGCCTGTCTCCGTCAGGTCGCCCTGGCCAATTCCGGTCTCCTCCCGCAGTTCCCGGCGGGCACAGTCCAGGGCGGTTTCCCCCTGCAGGGCGCTGCCTCCCGCCCCAATCTCCAGGATATTGGGGTAAATCTCCTTCTCCGGCGCCCGCCGCATCAGCAGGAAGTCTCCGTCCCGGTGCCGCACCACCACGCAGCTGACCAGATGGTAGCGGCCGGACGGAATCGGCTCTCCCCGGACCAGGGTCTCCCCGGTTTTGTTTCCCTGCCGGTCATATGCATCCCAAAGCTCCATGGTTTATACCCGATAAAATCCAGCGGAACAGGGCGGGACCGAGATGGTTCCCTTTTCGCAGGAAACACGGCCGCCATAGACATAGACCGCCTCGTCTGGAGCCAGGGAACTGTCAAAGGACACAGGCCGGGCAGCCGGGTTGAGAATCACCAGCAGCCTCTCCTCACCGCTGGAGCGCACATAGGCCAGCGGATACGCATCCTTTTCCGCATAGACAAACTCCAGTTTCCCATTGCTCTGAAGCGCCGGATGGGCCTGCCGGATGGCAATCAGGCGGCGGATTTCATTGTAGAGGGAATGCCCATCGGCTTTCTGATCTTCCAGCGTGGGACGGCCGGGACGCTCGTCCTGGCGGATATAGAGCTTCTCCCTGGCGGCGGCGCTGAAACCGGCGTTCGTTGTATGATCCCACTGCATAGGCGTCCGGGAGCCGGTGCGCTCATAGCCGCCCTCCACGGAGTGCAGCCCCTCCACATAGTCCATGCCAATTTCATCGCCGTAGTAAATAAACGGCGCACCAGGCATCGACAGCAGGAATGCAAAGGCGATCTTCTGATCGTCGCCATGAACCGTATGTGCCAAACGGCCCATATCATGGTTGCCGGAAGGAATGCAGATCAAACCTCTGCCCTGGGTTTTCTCGTAATTTTCCCGGTATTTCGCCGCAAACTCCGATGCGTCTCCCTTTCCCCGGCTGCTGAAGAAGGGCTCCGGGCAGCGGAACAGGTCGTTATAGTGGGACGGACCGAAATGGAGCAGAAAATCCATGTGGAATCCGCCCTGCAGGGACTTGTCAGGCTCGCCCCATTCTGATACCATAGCAGCATCGGGGAACTCCCGGTCCAGGAAGGCCCGGACATCCTGCCACAGGCGGATGGTCCCCTTGCTCTCCGGATCGTTTTTCACCAGGGAGCCGGCCATATCCACCCGGAAGCCGTCACAGCCCATCTGCAGCCAGAAGCGCATGATATCCTTCATGGCCTCCCGGGTCGCCAGGGGTCCTTCTGCGTCCATGGGCTGCTGCCAGGGGCGGGTAACCTCATAGAAGCCATAGTTCAGAGCCGGCTGGTGGGAAAAGAAGTTGGTCACACAGCATCCGTTCCGTTCTGAAATCCCCCGGATGCAGGCCAGGTTCTCCGGAGAATCCCAGATGTTCTGGGTCCAGATATAGCGGTCTGTCAATTCATTTTTCTCCGCCCGGCAGGATTCCCGGAACCAGGGGTGCGCCACAGAGGTGTGGCCCGGTACCAGATCCAGCAAAACATGCATGCCCCGCCTGTGGGCCTCGTCAAAGAGGTTTTTCAGGTCCTGATTGCTGCCATAGCGCGGCGCCACGGTGTAGTAGTCCTCCACATCGTAGCCGGCATCCCCAAAGGGGGAGGCAAAACAGGGGTTCAGCCACAGGGCATTGCATCCCAGTGCCTGAATCTCGTCCAGTTTTTCCGTAATGCCGTTCAAATCGCCGATCCCGTCGGCATTGGTATCCCGGAAGGACTGGGGATAGATTTCATAAAATATCGCGTTGTCAAGCCATTTCGGCATGGTGCTCTCTCCTTTATTCCGATTGACGAGACTATGATACACCGCCGGGAGACAAGATTCAACGCCAATTTCATCCGACGAAAGGAGTTTTCCCATGTATACCTGCGCCAATTGCACCGTACAGGCCTGTGGCCAGCAGACCCCGGAGAAGCTGCCCCAGAACTGCCCCATGCGGAATCAGCCTCTTATGAAGGAGGCTCTGGAAACCTACGCCCTGCCGGAAAACCACGATTTCTACATCACTGCCTCGGAGCTGGAAGCGCTGGGCTATTGCCAGTGGCCCCGCATCAAGGAGACGATCCAGCTGTGTCTGCGCATGGGCTATACCAAGGTGGGTCTGGCCTTCTGCCGCGGTCTGCGCAAGGAGGCAAAAATTGTTGATCAGCTCCTGCGGCGGGCCGGCCTGGAGGTAGTATCGGTCATCTGCAAAACCGGCGGCATCGACAAAGAGGTCTGCGGCATTCCGGCAGAACATAAGGTCCACCCCGGTCAGTTTGAACCCATGTGCAACCCCATTGCCCAGGCCCGGCTGCTGAATGAGCAGCATACCCAGTTCAACATCGCCCTGGGCCTGTGCGTGGGCCATGACTCCATGTTCTACAAGTACTCCGAGGCTCTGGTGACTACGCTGATCGCCAAGGACCGGGTAACCGGCCATAATCCTGCCGCCGCGCTCTACTGTGCTGAAGGGTATTTTAAAAACCGGATCTAAAAAACTTTTCATTTTCGGGAAAACTGTGTATAATGGATACTGTATCCAATGAAATTCGGAGTGCTGCAATGAACATTGTCACCAATCTGCCCCTGAAAGACCAGATTGCCGCTGTACTGCGGCAGGAAATTGCCGCCGGCTCCCTGGCCGACGGTGAAGAACTGACCCAGGAAAGCGTGGCTGCCGCCCTGGCCGTGTCCCGGATTCCGGTCCGGGAGGCATTTCTTCAGTTGGAAACCGAAGGTTTGCTGCGGCGTCTGCCCAACCGCCATGTGCAGGTCGTAGGGCTGACCCCCAGGCGGCGTCGGCAAAACCTGCGGATGCTGGCCGCCCTGGAATGTGAGGCTGCCCGGCTTCTGGCCGAAACGTGGAATATCCAGCTGCCTCTGTCTGCTTTTCAAGCTCTGGCCGCAGGCGGAGCCTCTCCGGAGCAGGATGCTGCCTTCCACCGGGCACTGTTCCAAGCCCTGGACAACCCCACCCTGGAGCAGCAGCATCTGATACAGCGGCGCAGTCTCTTTGACCATGCTGCCCGCCCCCTGTCTGCTGACCGGGCCATGCAGCTGGACGCCGCTATGGTGCAGGCCATGCAGCAGCAGGATACAGAGGGACTTTGTGCCGCCATCCGTACCTATTATGACGCTTGTTTCGAGGAACCACTTTATGAATCTGAAACCCATTAGCCTGCTCCCGGCCCGGGAGCGTGTGGCTGCCGCCCTGCGGGAGGCGATTTTGTCCCACCAACTGGAGCCCGGACGGGAACTCTCCCTGAAGGACGCCGCCCAAATGCTGGGCGTTTCCGTCACCCCTGTCCGCGAAGCTTTTCAACAGCTGGCTCAGGAGGGTCTGATCGCCCTGCGGCCCAACCGGGGCGCTATCATCCTCGGTGTGGATGAAAAGGACATCCGGGATCACTACGAGCTGCGAGCCATCCTGGAACGGGAGGCCGCCATGGCCGTCTGCCGCAACCAGGCGGATCTGTCTCCCATCCGAAACGCTTTTGACCATGGCCGGGACGCCCTTTCCCGGGGAGATTCCCGGGAGTATGGCGATTGTAACCAGTCTTTCCACATGGAAATCTGGGCAGCCTCCGGCAACCGGAAGCTGGAGCAGACCCTCTCCCAGCTGTGGAACGGCCTTTCCATGGGCCACAAGGTCACCCGGGAGGCCTATGCCCAGATCTCCATGGCGGAGCACGCGGAGATCATGGCAGCCCTGGAAGACCGGGACGAACAATTGGCCGGCCGGCTCATGGACCATCACATCCACCGCAGCATGGAGAACGTCCTGACACATTTAAACAAGCAGGCATAGCCCAGCTATGCCTGCTAAATACTGATCCGCTTTCCTTCGTACCCCGTAAAATTGGGATTTGCAGAGAAGTTAAGGTTTGCAGAAGGCAAAAGCCTCCCC
>CAMBCW010000191.1 GCA_945864925.1 uncultured Clostridia bacterium | reverse complement strand
CCAGACCGCCTACCAGTTGCCCGACGAACTGATGGATTCCCTGCTGGCGCACTACAACGGCCAGCACGATGCAGACGGCATGCCGCCCATGCGTACCTTTTTGAGCGGCCGCAACCTGCCGTCAGAAGGTCCCGGCGGCCGCGGCTACGACAGCTGGGCGGCCCTGACCGAGGCCACCGGCCTGCCCCTGGTGCAAAGCGACCTGCTGGACAGCGGCACGCCGGACGACAGCGGATTTTCTCTGATTCCCTATTCTTACACGGTCCCCTTGCCCGACGACTGGGAGACCTATTCTCCGGAAGAACGGGAAGATTACTATGAGGACTACAACGAAAGCCAGTGGCGTCTGGCCGGTGCCTGGCCGGCGGGCTTCTCGGTGGAGTGGGAGGAAGACACGCCGCGGTACCTGTACCCCCGCCGCGTAGACCGCCTGGACAACGGCTGCACCATCGAGACCCAGGCTTATGTGCTGCTGGCCGCTGAGGACCAGCCCGCCGGAACTTCCTCCACCGGTTCCCAGGTGTATTACGACAAAAAAGCCGGTTTTGTGTGGGAGGTGGAGGAATACACCACGCCTTCCGGCATTGTAGCGCTGCTGCCCCGCTGCACCAGCAACGGGAAGACCAGCCCGTATCTGAATGCCAACGCCTTCTTTGAGCAAAACGGCATCTTCTACCGGTTGGAAATCATCCCCTACGATGGCTGGAGCCAGGTTGAGGACGGCGGCGAGGCTGCCCGCACCGTGCTGAAAGAAGTGCTGGACAGCTTTGAACCGGCCGCATAATAGGGACCAAAAAGCCGCCGCTGCGCGCCAAAATTTCACCCCGTTAACAATTTAGACAAATTTATACAGCGATATGCCCCAGTGTGCAGGCATATCACTGTTTTTCATTTGGCGCACAAAATTTGTACACAATTTCGCGCTACACTGTATGGGTAAAAAACCCATTTTCAGGCGAAGGGAGTTTCGGAGTTATCATGTCGGAGAAGGACACCACCGCGCGCCGTCCGCTGGACTGGTTCAAGCGCCACAATCCCCTGCATTGGTTCAAACGCCACAAAAAACTGACGATCTTTTTGGTGATCGTGCTGCTGATCATCGCCTTTGTGGTGAACGTTCTGGGCCGCACCGCCGCGGCCAGCGCCGCACTGACCTACCAGTTCGTGCGCACCACCACGCTGCAGAAAACCAGCCTGACCGATTCGGTCAGCGTCAACGGCACGGTGGCTTCGGGCTCCACGGCCAGCGTCACGGCGTCGGATTCCGTCAAGACCTACAAGGTTACCTCGGTCAACGTGGCCGTGGGCGATACCGTGAAAAAAGGCGATGTGATCGCCACGCTGGACACCTCCGACGTGGAGAAGCAGCTGGAGAACGCCCAGGAAAGCTACAGCGACAGCGTAGAGGAAGCCCAGACCAACTACGACAACAGCGTGGAGGACCAGGCCACCAACCTGGCCCAGCTGCAGGAAAAACTGGCCAAAGCCCAGCAGGATTACGACACCCTGGGCCTGACGGACTACTATTCCTCCATGGAGAATACCGCCGGTGCCACCGGCACCAACCGGGAACTGGTGGAGTATTACTACGACCTGTTTGCCGAGAAGATCGCCGGGCTGGAAAACACCGTGGCCAACCTGCAGGTGCAGCTGACCCAGGCCCAGAACGACGGCAACGCCGACCGCCAGCAGGAAGTGCAGGGCCAGCTGACCGACTACCAGAACCAGCTGAACATTGCCAAAGGCCAGTGCAGCATTCCCGAACTGGGGCTGCAGGGCTTTGACACCATCACCCAGTACTACAATCAGATTGAGCAGTGCCGCGACGCGCTGGACCAGGCCCAGCAGGCCTACGACGACGCCGTGACCAGCAACTCCCGCCAGGTGGACAGCGCCGAGACCAAGCTGGAACAGGCACAGCGCAATTCCGATACCCTGACCGATTTGCAGTCCACCCTGGAGGACTGCACCCTGACCGCCACCATGGACGGCACCATCACCGAGCTGAACGCCACGGTGGGTTCGGTGTGCACCGGCACCGTGGCCACCATTCAGGATGTATCGGACCTGACGGTGGAAGTGACCATTCCCGCCAGCTCGGTGGGCAAGCTGTCCACCGGCATGCAGTGCAACATCACCAGTGACGCCACCGGCGACACGGTGATTGCCGGCACGCTGACCCGCATCGACCCCGTTGCCAACAGCGAGGGTACCTTTGGCGCCACCGTCACCGTGAACGGTGCCGACTCCGGCCTGCTCATCGGCATTGCGGCCCAGGTGGAGATCGTCATCAACCAGAAGGACAACGTCTTTACCGTGCCCCGGGACGCTGTGGGCACCCACGAGGACGGCTCCACCTATGTGCTGCGCAAGACCGGCGGCGAGGGCGTGGACATGACCTTTGAAGAGGTCGACGTCACCACCGGCGATTCCAACGACTATTACATTGAAATTTCCGGCGAGGATCTGAACGAGGGCGACGTCATTCGTTCCAGCTCCGACCTGACCCAGGGTATCGAGACCACCGACAACACCCTGGACCCCATGCAAGAGATGATGGTAGCCGGTGAGACGGGCGGCGCTGCTCCGGCCGCACCCGCCGGCGGCGGTGATATGGGCGGCGGCCCCGGCGGTGGCGGCAACATGGGCGGCGGCGCACCGGGAGGCATGTAAAATGCGCAACACCGAACAATTTGCCAAAGAGGTGGCCAACAAGCTGCTGGACGGCACCCCGGAGGCCGCCCGCAAGCTTCGCCTGCCCGATGCCCCGGCAGAAGCGCCCCAGCCCCTGATCGAGATGCACGACATCCACAAGAGTTACTACATCGGCAAGCCCAACGAGCTGGAGATCCTGCATGGCATCAGCCTGAAGGTCTACCCCGGGGAATTTGTGGCCATCGTGGGCGAATCCGGTTCCGGCAAATCCACCCTGATGAACATCATCGGCGTGCTGGATAAGCCCACCACCGGTGAATATACCCTGGACGGGGTGGACATCCACAACGCCGCCGACAACGAGCTGGCGGCCATCCGAAACCGGAAAATCGGCTTTGTGTTCCAGACCTACAACCTTATCGGCCGCCAGAGCGCCCTGAAAAACGTGGAGCTGCCCATGCTCTACGCAGGCGTGCCCGCCGGGGAGCGCAGCCGCCGCGCCAAGGATTGGCTGAACCGGGTGGGCATGGGCGACCGCATGAAGCACCAGCCCAACGAGCTGTCCGGCGGCCAGAAACAGCGTGTGGCCATCGCCCGGGCGATGGTGAACGAACCGGCGCTGATTTTGGCCGACGAGCCCACCGGCGCCCTGGACAGCCAGACCAGCCGCATCGTCATGGACCTGTTCCATGAGATGCACGAAAAATACCACAAGACCATTGTGCTGATCACCCACAACCCCCAGCTGGCCGAGGAATGCCAGCGGGTGCTGACGCTGCGCGACGGTCTGATTGTGGGCGAACGAAAGGGGTCCGGCGAACGTGCAGCTCTTTGAGAATATTTCCATGGCGCTGGCCAGCGTGCGCAGCAACAAGATGCGCAGCCTGCTCACAATGCTGGGCATCATCATCGGCATTGCGGCGGTCATCGCCATTGTCACGGTGGGCAACAGCATGACCGGCACCGTGACCGATTCCATGTCCGGCATGGGCGTGAGCAACATCACGGTCAGCCTGACCCAGAAGGACTCCGACGATACCTCCGGCACCGCCCAGGGCGTGACGCTGCGGCGGTTCATGGATTCCACCCCCGCCGCCGACGACCTCATCACCGACGAAATGATCGATGAGTTCACCGCCGCCTTCCCCAACCAGGTGACCCGCATCGAACTGAGCCAGGAGGTGGGCACCGGCACCATTGAAAAATACGGCGACCCTACCACCACCATCTCCGCCTCGGTATCGGGTGCCAACGCTGCCAAACTGCAGGCCATGGAGGGCGACACCCCCATCCAGGCCGGGCGCTGGCTGGACGATGAGAAGGACGCCGGACGCAAAGTGGCCGTTATCTCGGAAAAATTTGTGGAGCAGGCCATCGGCGGCAGCAATCTGGATGCCATCGGCAAATCCTTCACGCTGACCATCAACAAGAATCTGTATACCTTTTATATAGCGGGCGTCTACGAATACACCGAGGATGTCTACGCCAGCATGTTCGGCGTCACCGATGACGACCAGATCCAGACCAGCATCTACATTCCGCTGGATGTAGCCCAGGAGATTGCCGGGGCCGACAAGGGCTACCAGAGCATTACCGTGGTGGCCGCCAGCGACGTGGATGTGACGAGCTTTGTGGACACCGTGGGCAGTTACTTTGCCAGCTACTACACCTACAACGATACCTGGACCGTCAGCGCCAGCAGCATCTCCAGCCTGGTGGAATCCATGACCGAGATGCTGGACACCCTTTCCCTGGGCATTTCGGCCATTGCGGCCATCTCGCTGCTGGTGGGCGGCATCGGCGTCATGAACATCATGCTGGTGT
>CAMBCW010000190.1 GCA_945864925.1 uncultured Clostridia bacterium | reverse complement strand
GGCTTTCGGTGCAGCCTGTGTTTGTGCGAAATTGCTGTTTTGCAGCAACCCCCAGTCAGCTTCGCTGACAGCCCCCTGTGGAGGGGGCACGAGGGGGCTGCTCTGCAACTCCCAATTTGCAGATTTGTCCGGTCCCAACAGGAACGTATACAAAAACAGCCACAGCAGGAGCCTGCTGTGGCTGTTTGCTGCCTTATGGCCAGAGATTTTCCAGATCCGGATCCTCAGAATCCGGGTCCTCGGGCCAGGGATCCCAAGGATCCCAGGGATCCTCGTTGTCATCCGGCCAGGGATCCGGCTCGAAGGGATCCTCCTCGGGGCCGACAATGACCTTCTGGTCCCGTTTGCTGTAGACGCTGACCGCCTCCTGGTTCCGGGAGATCTCGTTGCCGTCGGCGTCCTTGATGGTCTTATAGGTAACCACCTTGTAGCCGGTGTAGGGCGTGATCTCCACCTCGCGGTAGCCCACGGGCTTGGTCTCGTCCAGCTCCTCCACCTCCTGCCAGGGATAGGTTTCCAGGATGGTGTAGGTCATCTCCACGGTGTTGTCGTTCTCCCGGATGCCCAGCAGCGTGATGTTCACATGGCCGTTGTCGGTGTTGGCCTCGATCTTCAGGGGATGGGACAGGGTATTCTTAAACTGATAGTCAATGCTGCCCCAGTAGACCGTGGCGTCCATGCCGTAGGGCACATAGGTAACGGCATACTGGTGAGGCTCCCGGTGGACCTGTTCCAGATCCAGGTGCAGCGTGGCATAATAGATGGTGGAAGCCACCTGGCACACGCCGCCGCCCAGCTCCTGGACGCTCTGGCCGCCGTTATAGACCGTGGCAGCCTGATAGCCCTTCTCCGCCGTCCGTTCACCCACCACGCCGTTGAAGGAAAATACCTCTCCGGGGTTCAGGATGGTGCCATCAATGGCTTCACAGGCCAGGCGGAGGTTCTCCGTCCGGCTGGGATTGTTGACATACTCGCTGGAGGCGGCGAAGAGCGCTGTGCCGAACATTTCCTTTTCCAGGGTTTCCTCGTCCACCTCCGGCTCCAGCTCCTCCAGGGGAATGATCACCTGGCTGCCGGCAGCCGCTGTGGCCAGCTTCTGATAGGCATCCTCCAGATCGAAGCCGAAGCCCGGCTCTGAAGGCTGGATGGCGTGGGTCAGCTCGTCATAGACGGCGTCCTGAGCCTCGGTGCAGTATTTTTCATAGTAGGTTTCCAGATCCGCCGGCTCACAGGGGATCTCGTCATATTCCCAGGACAGGGGCGTAAAGTCGCTGTTCATAAAGGCGTTGTAGACGACCTCGTACAGGCCGTCGGCATTCAGATCCCGGTCCGGGTAGCCCACGTCCACAATCAACGTCTGGGCCGCCTGGTCATAGCGGACCGTGGTCGGCGCAGGATCCGTCTCCACCTCCGCCGCCACCTGGTCGATCATGGCGCGGATATAGTCCGTATCCAGATCCAGAATGGTCTGCAGGTCAATATAGTGCTCCCGGCTGCGGCAGCTGAAATAGCTGGTCACCGCAGCGAACGGGTTGCCGGACCGGCCATAGGCCAGGGCCTCGTCGATGGCCTCATCGGCGTCCAGGGCAACATTGGTCTGCTCCGGGCTGAAGGACAGGGTCCTGTCCGGCAGCTGCACCTTCAACGTGGCGGACGCATAGGAAGCCGCCACAGCGTCGTCCACCGCCGCAATGGCCTCCGCCCGCTCCATGCCGCCCACATTGATGCCGGCCACATAGACATTGGGGTAAATGGTCTTTCCGCCCTTGAGCACCAGACCATAGATAAACACACCGGTCACCAGGGCCAGCACCAGACACCCGGCAATGATCCCCAGCAGCACGCCGGTGCTGATCCGGCTGCCTGCCTTGTGGGGCTCCCGCTTCGGCGGGGCCGGACGGCGGGACGGTTCCGAACTTTTGGGGGGCGCCGGGTGTTTGGGCGGTGCCGGCTGGCTGACCGGCGGAAGCACCGCCGTGGGCTCATCCCGGTGCTGCTGTGCGCTTTCCTCCCGGGACACGGGCGGAATCAGCATGGTCGGCGCCTCCGATCCCTGGGAGGGCTGCTGCGCCGGCGGCTGGCTTTCCTGCGCACCGGCAGCTGCGCTGCCGGCGTCCTCCTCCAGGCTTTCCAGCCAGGACAGGTCAAACTCCGGCTCCTGCGGCGGAGCCGACGGCGCAGGCGACCGCCGGGGCTGCTCAAATTTTCCTTTTTTTCTGATGGTAATCGCTCCTATCTATCACCACGCGGCCGGGCCGCAGCGTCAGACATCTTCCGATCCATGGCGAAATGCCTATGGGTTTTATTATTATATCGGAATTTTATGTATTTTGCAAGAACTGCCGCGCGGGAATTTCTGTCACAGGAGAAATGCACAATGCGGGCCCTTCCAAACTGCGCCATTTTCTTCCGGTTCTCCGGACAATTTTCTTTACAAGGCCGGATTTCATTGGTATAATCATTCTGAAAAATGGCGCCGCTTTCCCAGGCGCATACAGAGAAAGGGTTGGGACCATCATGTACAAGATCGTGTGCAAAAAGGAGCTGAACGCCTCCGTCACCTACATGGAGATCGAGGCCCCGTTCGTTGCCAGAAAGGCAAAGGCCGGTCAGTTCATTATCTTCCGCATCGACGAAAAGGGCGAGCGGGTGCCCCTGACCATCGCCGGCTATGACCGGGAGAAGGGAACCGTCAGCATCATCTTCCAGAAGGTCGGCCTGTCCACCAATATGCTGGGTCAGATGAACGAGGGCGACTATCTTCAGGACTTCGTCGGCCCCCTGGGCAAGCCCACCGAGGTCGAAGGTGTCAAGCGCGTCTGCGTGGTCGGCGGCGGCGTGGGCTGCGCCATCGCCTATCCCTCTGCCAAGGCTTTCAAGGAAGCCGGTGCAGAAGTGGACGTCATTGTCGGTTTCCGCAACAAGGACATCGTCATTCTGGAGGACGAGTTCCGGGCTGCCTCCGACAACCTGTATCTCATGACCGACGACGGCTCCTACGGCGAGAAGGGCTTCGTCACCGTGAAGCTCCAGGAACTGCTGGATTCCGGCCGCCAGTACGATGAAGTGCTGGCCATCGGCCCCATCCCCATGATGAAGTTCGTCGCCAAGACCACCGAGCCCTTCGGCGTCAAGACCATCGTCAGCCTAAACCCCATCATGGTGGACGGCACGGGCATGTGCGGCGGCTGCCGCGTCACCGTGGGCGGCGAAGTGAAGTTCGCCTGCGTGGACGGCCCCGACTTCGACGGCCATCAGGTGGACTTTGCCGAGCTGATGAACCGCAACGGCGTCTACCGGGAGCGGGAAGCCGAGACCAACCAGACCCATATGTGCCGTATGGAAAAGCTGGGCAAGGACCTGATTAAATAAGGAGGATTTGAACATGGCAAATATGACTTTGACAAAGACTCCCATGCCTGAGCAGGAGCCCAACGTCCGTAACCACAACTTCAAGGAAGTGGCCCTGGGCTACACCCCCGAGATGGCCATGGAAGAGGCCAAGCGGTGCCTGAACTGCAAGAAGCCCAAGTGCGTCGAGGGCTGCCCCGTCAACATCCGCATTCCCGAGTTTATCGCCAAGGTGGCCGAGGGCGATTTCCAGGCCGCCTATGACATCATCACCTCCACCAACGCCCTGCCGGCCCTGTCCGGCCGTGTCTGCCCCCAGGAGAGCCAGTGCGAAAGCAAGTGCGTCCGGGGCGTCAAGGGCGAGCCCGTAGCCATCGGCCGTCTGGAGCGGTTCGTGGCCGACTGGTACCGCGAGAACGTCAACGCCATGCCCGAAAAGCCCGAACCCAACGGCTGCAAGGTGGCCGTGGTTGGCTCCGGCCCTGCCGGCCTGACCTGTGCCGCTGAGCTGGCCAAGAAGGGCTATGAGGTGTCCATTTTCGAGGCCCTGCACACCGCCGGCGGCGTGCTGGTCTACGGCATCCCCGAATTCCGTCTGCCCAAGGCCATCGTGGCCAACGAGGTCAAGAAGCTCCAGGCCATGGGTGTCCAGGTCATGACCGACATGGTCATCGGCAAGGTTCTGTCCATCGACGAGCTGTTTGAAATGGGCTTCAAGGCCGTGTTTGTCGGCTCCGGCGCCGGTCTGCCCATGTTCATGCACATTCCCGGCGAAGCCCTGCGGGGCGTCTACTCCGCCAACGAGTACCTGACCCGCGTGAACCTGATGAAGGCCTACGAAGAGAGCTCCGACACGCCCATCATCGTCAGCAAATCCGTCGCCATCGTGGGCGGCGGCAACGTGGCCATGGACGCTGCCCGCTGCGCCAAGCGCCTGGGCGCCGAGAACGTGTATGTTGTCTACCGCCGGGGCGAAGCCGAGATGCCCGCCCGTCTGGAGGAGCAGCACCACGCCAAGGAAGAGGGCATCGTGTTCATGACCCTCACCAACCCCACCGAGATTCTCGGCAGCGAGGACGGCCGCGTCAACGGCATGAAGTGCATCAAGATGGAACTGGGCCTGTCTCTTATACACATCTGACGCTGCCGACGATATGCAGTGT
>CAMBCW010000189.1 GCA_945864925.1 uncultured Clostridia bacterium | reverse complement strand
TACACACTGCATATCGTCGGCAGCGTCAGATGTGTATAAGAGACAGGGTCAGACCGCCCTGGAAGTAGACGGCGTAGGGCGGGCGGATGGGGCCGTCGGCGGAAAGTTCGATGGAGGAGCCCTGGACAAAGGCGCCGGCGGCCATGACTACCTCAGCATCGTAGCCGGGCATGGCCCAGGGCACCGGGGTTACAAAGCTGTCCACAGGTGCGGCCGCCTGGATGCCCTGGCAGAAAGCCAGCATGGCTTCGGGACTGCCCAGCTCCACGGCCTGGATGATGTCATGGCGGCTCTCCGTGCCATTGGGGATGACCCGGAAGCCCAGCCGCTCATAGAGATTGGCGGCGAAGATGGCGCCCTTCAGGGCACCGGCCACCACGGTGGGCGCCAGGAAGAAACCCTGGTACAGCTGGGGCAGCAGACCCAGGTTGGCGCCCACCTCCTGGCCGAGGCCGGGAGCCGAGAGCCGGTAGGCACAGCGCTCCACACAGTGCTTCGTGCCGCAGATGTAGCCGCCGATGGGAGCCAAACCGCCGCCGGGATTTTTGATCAGGCTGCCCACAATCATGTCGGCTCCCACATCAGAGGGCTCGATGGGCTCCACAAATTCGCCGTAGCAGTTGTCCACCATGACCAGCACGTCGGGCTTGATGGACTTGCAGAAGGCGATCAGCTCCCCAATCTGCCGCACAGAGAAGGAAGGACGGGTGGCATAGCCCTTGGAGCGCTGGATGGTCACCAGCTTGGTCTTTTCATGGATGGCCGTGCGGATGGTTTCGTAGTCAAAGCTGCCGTCGGGCAGCAGGTCCACCTGGCGGTAGGAGACGCCGTATTCCTTCAGAGAGCAGGGAGACTCCCGGATGCCGATGACCTCCTCCAGGGTGTCGTAGGGGCCGCCAGCGGGGCTCAGAAGCTCATCTCCGGGCAGCAGATTGGCAGACAGGGCCACGGCCAGGGCGTGGGTACCACAGGTGATCTGAGGACGCACCAGGGCGGCCTCCGTGTGGAAGGTGTCGGCGTAGACCTGCTCCAGCCGCTCCCGGCCTACGTCGTCATAGCCATAGCCCGTGGTGGCGGCAAAACAGGCAGCGCTGATTTTGTTTTTCTGCATGGCCTGCAGGACCTTGGCCTGATTGTATTCCGCCACCTGATCGATGGCATCAAACCGCGGGCGCAGGTCCCGGAGTATTTCCTCACCGAATTCATAAACCCCGGCGGAAACCCCCAGGGATTGGTACATTTCTTTCATTTTCGTGCCTCTTTCTTTGAAATTCAATCTATAGCATATCGCAAGGACGTCCCGGTGTCAAGGCGTTTGCCCCTTGCCTGAGGACGCGGGGAATGATATAATACCGGCAGAGAAAAGAGGTGGCGCAATGGAGCCCATTTGTTATATTGTCGGCGCAGGCGAGGACCATGGCCTGGATTTCTGCCCCAAGGACGGGGATCTGATTCTGGCGGCCGACGCCGGATATCTGCGGCTGAAAGCGGCTGGCCTGCGGCCCCAGATTGTGGTTGGAGATTTTGATACGCTGGGTGCGCCGCCGGAGGGCGAGCAGGTGGTGACGCTGCCCAAGATCAAGGATGTCACGGACACCTGGGCGGCCATCCAGCTGGGCCTGGAGCGGGGCTACCGCTGCTTTGCCCTCTACGGCTGCACCGGCGGCCGGTTTGAGCACACCCTGGCCAATCTCCAGATTGTGGCGGATCTGGCCGCCGGGGGCATGGAATGCCAACTGGTGGACCGGACCCAGGTGATTACGGCGGTTTCCAACGGTACGGTGAATTTTGGGCCGGAGCGCAGGGGGTTTGTGTCTGTGTTTGCCCATTCCGATCTTTGCACCGGTGTGACCATCCGGGGCATGAAGTATGAGCTGGAAAATGGGGAGCTGACCAACCGGTTTCCCCTGGGCGTCAGCAATGAGTTCCTGGGTGTACCCAGCAGTGTAACCATTGGAAAGGGAACCGCGATTCTTGTTTTTGATCGAAAAAAGCAGACTGGAATTTAGAAAATATCCGGGATTTCGTTGACAATTTCGAATGTTTGAGATACAATAAGAACAGATACTCCGGTAGGCAAGGCTACCGCAGGGATATGGGTTGCTGCCGCGAAGCAGTGGAGACACTGCCAGTTGGTTTGAGCAGGCGACATCGAAGCACAAGGTGTCATCTAATGCAATTTCACGCCCTGCGATGCTAAAGCTCAGACGGTGCAGGCAGCAAAAAACATGCGCCCCGTGCCGTCGGCACGGGGATTTTTTATGAAAAGGTGAGGTGAAACAGCATGGACGCAGACAGAAGTAGCGGCACAGCGTTGGGCCGACGAACCATGGCGTCCTGCTGGGACGCTGGCCTTTGAGGCCCGGGCTTGTGTCTCGCTCCTGTCAAAGACACTTTGAAAAGGAGGAAACACAATGCAGGAAAGAACTGTCATTCTCGAACAAACCATTGTAAAACTGGCGGAGGCAAAAAAATATGCATCGCTGCGGGACTTTCTGGCGACGCTGAATCCCGCGGATATTGCCGAGGCCTTCGGCCAGCTGTCTGAGCAATCGCTGCCGCTGGCCTTCCGTCTGCTGCCCAAAGAGCTGGCAGCGGAGACTTTTGTGGAGATGGAGCCGGATCAGCAGGAGATCCTGATCCGCGGCTTTTCCGACCTGGAGCTGAAAGCTGTGGTGGAAGAGCTGTATGTGGACGATGCCGTCTCCCTGGTGGAGGAGATGCCGGCCAATGTGGTCTCCCGCATTCTGGCCCAGGCGGACCCGGACACAAGAAAAATGATCAATGAAATCCTCCAATATCCGGAGGACAGCGCCGGCTCCGTCATGACCACGGAATTTGTGGAGCTGCAGGGCCCCATGACGGCGTCTGAAGCCATTGCCCACATCCGCAAGGTTGGTGTGGACAAGGAGACCATCAATACCTGCTATATCACCAGCAAATCCCACCGGCTGCAGGGTGTGGTTTCCATCCGCTCCCTGATTCTGGCCGCACCGGAGACGCCCTGCGCGGCGCTGATGTCGCCCAGCGTGGTTTCGGTCAACACCCTGGAGGACCAGGAGGCCGTGGCCCAGATGTTTGCAAAGTATGATTTTAATGCCCTGCCTGTGGTGGACGGCGACAACCGGCTGCTGGGCATTGTCACGGTGGATGACGCCATGGACATTCTGGAGGCGGAGACCACAGAGGACATGGAAAAGATGGCCGCCATCACGCCCTCGGATAGGCCCTACTTGGCCACCGGCGTCTTCGCCATCTGGCGCAACCGAATCCCCTGGCTGCTGCTTCTGATGATTTCCGCATCCCTGACCGGTATGGTCATTACCCGGTTTGAAAACTCCCTGGTGGCCTGCTCAGCGCTGCTGGCCTATATTCCCATGCTGATGGACACCGGCGGCAATTCCGGTTCTCAGACCTCTGTGACCATTATCCGCGGCCTGTCTCTGCAGGAGCTGGAGTTCAGAGATCTTTTCCGCGTCATGTGGAAGGAGTTCCGGGTGTCGATTTTGTGCGGTGCAACCATGTCGGTGGTGACCTTCCTGAAGATCCTGCTGCTGGACCGGGAGGGCCTGCTGGTGGCCTTATCGGCCGCTCTGGCTCTGCTGTTCACAGTGATGGTGGCCAAACTGGTGGGATGCATGTTCCCCATGCTGGCCAAAAAGGTGGGCTTTGACCCGGCGGTCATGGCCAGCCCCTTTATCACCACCATTGTGGATGTGCTCTCCCTGCTGATCTACTTCCTGCTGGCTTCCGTGCTCCTGGGGCTGTGAGCCTGGAACAGGAAAAACGCACCGGCAGCAAAATTAGCGACATGCTGAAACGATGATTGAACCAAGGTTCCTCTACAACTGCAGGGATACTTGGTGCCTTGACACCCCTCCGCTTCGCTTGTGCTCAGCACCTCCCCTATTGTAGGGGAGGCATTCTGGTGCACAGCAGTAAATAGCTCCCCTACAATAGGGGAGCTGTCAGCGAAGCTGACTGAGGGGTGTCAAACTGCCGGATATCAACTGCAGCTGCAATAGAATTTGGCGACTTGACACCGGGTTAACACTGATGCCCCTGGGCTTTATGCAAGCCCGGGGGCATAAGTGCCTGTGATCAAAACGATAGGATCGTTTTTTGATTATCGCAGAAAAATCCGTTTTCCACCTTCATAGGCCTCCACCACGCCGATGCGCTGGGCGCTTGGAACGGCGGGCTTGAGGGCGGCGAACAGGGCGTCAGCGTCGGCTGGATCGCAGGCCATGACCAGACCGCCGGCGGTCTGGGGGTCGTAGAGCAGGTCCTGCCGGGCCAGCTCTGTGGAGCCGGGATCCACGGCGTCCTGGGCGAAAGTACGGTTGCGGTACATACCCTCGGGCAGCAGGCCCATACGGGCCAGGTCCAGAG
This sequence comes from uncultured Clostridia bacterium, assembly GCA_945864925.1. Classification (GTDB taxonomy): domain Bacteria; phylum Bacillota; class Clostridia; order Oscillospirales; family Oscillospiraceae; genus Avoscillospira. The sequence continues at coordinate 215 of CAMBCW010000189.1, read as the reverse complement.
CCTCGGGAATCAGATCAATCGCCTCCACGTCCAGGGTCAGCTGCACGTCGCTGCCCTGGGCCATTTCATACAGGTGGCCCAGCATACCGAAGCCGGTGACGTCGGTGCAGGCGTGGATGCGGTACTGCACCATCACATCCCGGGCAGACTTGTTCAGGGTGGTCATGAGCTGTCTCTTATACACATCTCCGAGCCCACGAGACGTAGAGGAATCT
>CAMBCW010000188.1 GCA_945864925.1 uncultured Clostridia bacterium | reverse complement strand
CTACACACTGCATATCGTCGGCAGCGTCAGATGTGTATAAGAGACAGCCTTTCCCAACTGCCAAACGGCACGCCGGGTCGTCGCGCCTGACTGGCTTCTACTGTTTCTCAGCAATGACAGCAGAACCCGGAAGTCTTTCACAGATCTCCAACTATGCCTGTCTTTGCGAGGCCCCACAGGGGCCGTGGCAATCCGTTTCCCTATTCCATGATCCCGAACCGGTATTTGGTCTCCAAAATCCGCAGGACGCTCTCGTCGATCCGTTCCTGGGTCAGGGTGCCGTCGGCCAGGGCGGCCTGCAGGCCCTGGAAGGCCGTGGGCAGGTCGTTGGGCATCAGCAGCATGTCGGCGCCGGCGGAAATGGCCATGACAGCAGCCTGGGCGCTGGTGTACTCGCCGATGATGGCGCCCATGCGCAGGGAATCTGTGATGATTACGCCGTCAAAGCCCAGTTCCTCCCGCAGATAGCTCATGACCTCCGGCGACAGGCTGGCAGGCAGATCGGACAGGTTCTCGTTGGTCTGATGGCCCACCATGACGAAGGCCACCTCCTTGTCGATTCCCGCTTGGAATGGAATCCACTCCGTCTCCCGCAGCTGTTCCAGGGTTCGGGCGGAGACGGATTTGCCCTCATGGGAATCGGTCTCGGTGCTACCGTGGCCGGGAAAGTGCTTCAGGCAGGCGGCCATGCCATTCCGCTGCAGGCCCTCCACCATGGCTCCCACCAGGGGCGCCGCCACGTTGGGGTCATTGCTGTAGGCCCGGCTGCCGATTTCTGTATTATTGGGGTTGGTGATCACATCGGCCACCGGGGCAAAATCCAGATTGAAGCCCAGCTCCCCCAGCTCCTGGGCCATGGTCTTGCCCACGTTGTAGACCTCGGCCAGATCGGCCCGCTGTCCATAGTTGGCGGCGGCTTCAAAATAGGTGGTCCCCATGGCCTCATTGGCGCCTACCCGGGAGACCAGGCCGCCCTCCTCATCCACCGCCAAAAACAGGGGCGTTTTGGCATAGGACTGAGCCCCGGCCAGCATGGCCTGGGTCTGCGCCCGGTCCACCAGGTTCAGGGCAAAATAGCACAGGCCTCCCACCGGACGGGCCTCCAGCGCCGCCTTGGTGGCGTCCCCTGCCTGGGTGACGGTGCCGGTGTCCGCCAAGCTCTCCGGCGTCACAAGGAACAGCTGCCAGAGCTTTTCCTCCGGGGTCATGGTCTCCAGATAGGCCCGGGCCTTTTCGGCGTAGGGGTCCGGTTCCTCCACCGGCTGCTCCGGCTCCTCCGGCGGCTCCTCCGGGATTTCTTCCGGCGTCTCCTCCGGCGCCGCTTCCGGCTCTTCGGCAGGCTCCGGCTCCTCCGGCAGTCCGCCATCGGTCTCCTCCTCCTGGGCCTGGAACAGCTGCTCCGTGCTCAGCACTGCCGGCTCCGGCCGCTCCCGGGGCAAAGCGCTCCACAGGAAAAAGCCCGCGAATCCCACCAGCGTCAGGCAGAGCGCGATGACAATCACAGAACCAAGAATTTTCAATACTTTCATAGCTGCCTCCAGACAAAATCAGCAGGGCGCCTCCGGGGTGCGCTTCACGGCTGTCCCTCTTCCGTTTCAGGTTCCTCCGCCGGCTGCTCCTCTGCCGGCTGCTCTTCCGCCGGCAGGCCGTCCGGCGTCTCCGGCAGCGGCTCACAGGCAGGATACTGCTCCATGTTCCAATAGTACTCTTCCATATCCCGGTCGGTGCGGAAAGTCAGCTGGCCGTACTCCAGGACACAGCGGGCCAGATCCAGATGCCGGTAGACCCCGTCCAGACTGACGATATTCCAGCTGTAGGGTTCGCCGCTGCGCAGGCCCTCCACCGTGTAGCATTCCACGCCGGCCCGGTCGCAGATCAACTGCCAGGCCTGGGTCAGGCCCCGCGGGTCCGCCACACCGCCGCAGAGCGCGGCGTACAGCGGCGTGGCTGTGCTGCCGGCCTCATAGGAAAACCGCTCCGTCAGATAGGTGTACAGCAGCTCCGCCTTGTCCCGGTCCGACTGGCGGTAGCGGATATATTCCGCCGCCGCGTCCAGGCTCTCCTTCACCGCCTTCTGCATGGCCCGCAGGGCCTGGGGCGTCTGGGTATAGGCCAGGTTGACCTCCACAATCCGCACAGAGCCGCTGTCCGGATACACCGACACGCTGACCTGGGGCGTCTCCATGACGGTGCCGGGATTGGCGGCGCAGTAGGCCGTTACCATGGCTGGGATATCCGGCTCCCGGTAGCTGGGCAGCCGCAGGGCCACACGGGTCTCCAGCTGGTCCACAGCCTCCTCCATCCGTTTCCGCAGCTGGGTCTGGGTGGGAATCGTCTCTATGGACTGGATTTCATAGACGGACCTTCGGAAGGTAATGCGGATGTGAATCTCATAGTAGTTGACGATCAGAGTGCAGTCATGGGTCATATAGTCCACGGCGTAGGCCCCCAGAGGTTCCTGCTTGGCCACCTCATAGGCCGCCTGGATCAGGTCGTCCTCCACATTGCCGTCATAGTTGGCGGCGCGGATGGCGCCCTCGGTCTGGCCGGATTCCACAAAGCCCAAAATCGCCCGTTTCAGGCCGTCATAGTCCTGGACGATTACGGCGTCCGCCGGTTCCGTCTGCCCGCCGGAGCCCGCATGGGGCTGGACGGACAGATAGCTGTCCGGCGCCATGGAGCAGGACGTCAGGGTACACAGCAGCAAAAGCAGGGCCAGAAATCGCAAGGGGGTCACCTCCGGGTTCCGTTCTCAAAGATCGTTTTTGCTATACCGCTTGAAGCCCTCTCCCAGAACCTGGTGGGATTCCTGCAGGATGATGAAGGCATGGGGGTCGATATCCATGACCAGCTGCTTGAGCTCGGCGGCCTGGCGCTTTTTGATGGCGCTGAGAATCACCTTTTTCTCCTGGCCGGAGTAGTAGCCATGGCCGTCCAGGATGGTGACGCCCCGGTCCAGCTGTTCGCTGATGGCGCGGCTGATGGCTTCATAGGCATCGGAGATAATCAGAGCCACAGTGGAATAGTCCAGGCCGTAGACCACGCCGTCGATGGCAATGCCGACCACATAGAGGGTCACAGCGCTGTAGAGGGTGGTGTTGAGGTCCCGGAACACCAGGCCGGCCAGGGCCACGGTGATAATATCGATGCACATCAAAATCCGGCCGATGGGAAAGTTGGGGAACGTGGGCCGCAGGAGCCGTCCCACGATGTCCATGCCGCCGGTGGAGGCGCCGGTGACAAACACCAGGCCCAGACCGGCTCCGCACAGAAGTCCGCCATAGAGAGAAGCCAGCAGCGGGTCAATCTGCGGCGCGGCAACGCCGGAGAACCCCTGCACCGCCAGGTTGGACAGGGCCATTCCCAGCAGAGAGCCGGCAAAGAATTCCCGGCCCACGCCCTTGATGCTGATCAGGAACAGCGGCACGTTGATCAGTACCGCCCACATGGCCACGCTGCCAAAGCCGGTCAGGTGGAGCAGCAGCTGTCCGATACCGGATACGCCGCCCACGTTGATGTTGTGGGGCTGCAAAAACAGGTTGAAGGCCAGGCCGAACATGCCGCAGCCAACGACCATCAGCATCAGGTTTTTCACGCTCCGAAGTATCAGCTTTTTCTTCATTGAAGCCTCCTGCTCAAAGATCCATCTGAATCTGTGTTTCTCCCGTGTCCTCCTCCCGCAGCAGCGCGCCGGCCGCCGGGAGCGTCTTGGCCCGATAGCGGGCGGGATTCCGGATGGCGCTGTCCTCCAGGAGGACGGCCCGTTCCACAATCTTGTTCTTTTTCAGGGCCATCACCGCCACGCCGATGGTGGAACGGGTGGTCTTGGCCTGGAGCTGGGACGCGGAGAAGATCAGGCAGCGGCCGTCGGAGGCATAGAGCGCCGCCTGCTGCTCCGGGGCCGTCAGGCAGAACAGGGCCTTGACCGGGGACTTGTCGGAATAGGCGCCGGTGAGCTTGCGGCGGTTGGATTTGGTCTCATAGGCCGCCAGATCCACCTTGGCCACCTTGCCGTTTTCAAAGACAAACAGCAGATAGCCCTTGTAGTCCCCCGGCAGGCACACGGCCAGGACGTTTTCGCCCTCGTCCATGCCCAGCTTGGCCGGCAGGAAGTCCCCCAGGACCGACGCCTTGCCGTCGTCAAACTCCGAGCAGCGGGTCTTATAGACCTGGGCCTTGTCGGTGAACACCAGCAGCTCCGCCCGGTTGGTGGTCTCCCGGGTCATGACCAGGCGGTCGCCCTCCTTGAGCTTCTGCTCACCGGACATCCGCAGGCTCTGGGGGGTGATCTTCTTGAAATAGCCGCCCCGGGACACAAAGACCGTCACGGGATAGTCCGGCGTCTCGTCCTCCGGCTCAGCCTCCGCCGCCAGCTGGTGCTCAAAGACCAGGGTGGTTTTTCGGTCCTTGCCGTACTTGTCGGCCACGGCCTTCAGTTCCTTGACAATAATCTGACGGATTTTCTTCTCAGACCCCAGGATGTCCGTCAGCTCGGCAATCTCCTGCTCCAGGCTCTCGGTATCCTGCAGGCGTTTGAGAATGTATTCCTTGTTGATATTGCGCAGCTTGATCTCCGCCACGAACTCCGCCTGAACCTGGTCGATGCCGAAGCCGATCATCAGGTTGGG
>CAMBCW010000187.1 GCA_945864925.1 uncultured Clostridia bacterium | reverse complement strand
GCTGCAAAACAGCAATTTCGCACAAACACAGGCTGCACCGAAAGCCTCCCCTGTGTAAGGGGAGGTGGCCCGAAGGGCCGGAGGGGTTGTGTGCAGGCAATCGGTTCCAGCAACGACCCCTCAGTCACGGCTTGCGCCGTGACAGCTCCCCTTACGCAGGGGAGCCTTGGGCGCTCCCGCGCCAGTGCATCACATCGTCAAATCCCAATTTTTGAGGTTCTGAGGGAAGTTGGCCGGCATCTCAGCTATGAAAGCTATCGTATAGCTGGCCAGATTTACCGGTAGACCTCATCCTTCAGAATGCCGATATAGGGCAGGTTGCGGTAGTTGTTGGCGTAGTCCAGGCCGTAGCCCACCACAAAGTGATCCGGGCACTGGAACCCCACATAATCCGGCGTCAGATCCGGCTCATGCCGGGCTTTTTTGTCCAGCAGGGCGATGGTTTTCACGCTTCGGGGACCGCGGGTGGAGAACAGCGCCTTCAGATGCTTCAGGGTCAGGCCGGAGTCAATGATGTCGTCCACGATGACCACATCCCGGCCGGTAATATCCACATCGATGTCCTTGGTCAGCTTCACCACGCCGGAGGACTTGCTGGACGCGCCGTAGCTGGAGACGGTGATAAAGTCCATGTCGATGTTGCAGTCCATCTCCCGGCAGAGATCCGTAAAGAAAATCGACGCGCCCTTGAGCACGCAGACCATCACCGGCCGGGAACCGGCATAGTCCCGGGTCAGGGTCTCGCCCAGGGTCTCCACCATGGCGGCAATCTGCTTTTCGGAATAGAGAATGGATTCGATGTCGTTTTCCTTGGTTGTAATGCGCATGGGAACACTCCTTTTTTCATTCTACGCACTATGATACCAGAAAAATCGCCCCTTTACAACGAAAATTATGCGAAAATCAGGGAAAATCCGGCCGGCAGCTTGCCATTGCCATTTCCCGCCGGTTGTGCTATGATGATACCATAAAACATACTTTTAATGGAGAACGGCTATGTATGAACTGATCACGCAGGACACCCTGCAGGAATATGAAGCATTTGTCCAGTCCCACCCCAAGGGGAATTTCGCCCAGAGCTATCTGTGGGGCAAGCAGAAGCCCATGTGGCTGTGGAAGGCCATCGCCGTCCGGGGAGACGACGGTAAGCTCCAGGGCACCATGGCAGTGATGATCCGGAAAATGCCCCTGGTGGGCCGCACTCTGATGTACGCCTGCCGCGGCCCCGTCTGCGACCTGGACGACCGGGAGACCTTCGCCCAGCTGCTGGAGGGCGCTAAGGCCCTGGCCAAAACGCACAAATCCTATGTTATCAAAATCGATCCCGACGTGCCTTCGTCCAACACGGCCTTTGCCGATATGCTCCGCAGCTTCGGCTTTCAGAGCAAGGAGGGCGGCAAGAATTTCGAGGCCATTCAGCCCCGGTATGTGTTCCGCCTGAACGTGGAGGGCAAGACCGAGGAGGAAGTCATGGCGGGCTTCCACCAGAAGTGGCGCTACAACATCCGCGTGGCCCAGAAAAAGGGCGTGGAAGTGAAAATCTGCGGCAAGGAGATGGTGCCGGCCTTTGCCGACCTGATGCTGACCACCGGCGTCCGGGACGGCTTCGTCACCCGCCAGCCGGAGTATTTTGCCGCCATGCTGGACAACCTGGGGGAGCACTGCCGGCTGTACATGGCCTTCCATGAGGGCCAGCCCATTGCCGGCACCCTGGCCATCCACTACGGTGACAAGGTCTGGTACCTCTACGGCGCCAGCTCCAACGAGCACCGCAACCTCATGCCCAACTATCTGCTCCAGTGGAACATGATCCAGTGGGCCATCGAAACCGGCTGCCGGATCTACGATTTCCGGGGCGTGTCCGGCGACGTCAGCGAGGACAACCCCCTTTACGGCCTCTACCGGTTCAAAAAGGGCTTCGGCGGCGATTTCACCGAATTCGTGGGCGAGATGGACCTGGTGCTCAACAAGCCGGCGTACCTGTTCACGGAAAAAGCCACCAGCCTGTTCAAGGACCTGCGCAAGGCCGTGTACCTCATCAAAAACCGGGACAAAAAATAAAGCGTTCTCTCCGCCGTAGGGCGGCCAGACCCCTGGCCGCCGTGCAGGCATTGCCGGTCAGGAAGGATGTTATGATATGGAGTATCCCCAAAGAAAACATCCGAGATTAAAAGAATATGATTACAGCCAGAATGGTGCTTATTTCATCACAATCTGCACCAAAAACAGGGAAAAATTGCTGGGACGCATTGCAGCTGACCCGAACAATCCGAAGCATACAGAACAGGGCATGGAGCAAGTCCAATTATCGGAGATTGGGCAGATATGCCGGGAATTGCTGGAGAATATCCCGAGTGTGTATCAAGGCGTATGTTTAGACTGTTATATTATCATGCCGGATCACATTCACCTGCTGCTTCAGCTGGACGACAGTGCTTGCACCGGCGGCCAGGGGTCTGGCCGCCCTACTGTTCCGGGGATTCTGCATGGGTTCAAGCGGCTGGCCTCCCGACGGGCGGGAAGGGCTTTATGGCAGGAATCCTTTTTTGAGCATGTGATCCGGAATGAAGTCGATCTGGCAGAAACCAGGAACTATATTTTGGAAAACCCAATGAAATGGGCGATGACCAAACCAGAAAGCAGGTGAGACCATGAAAACCTATATCGTGGAAACGGACGCCATCCGGCACAATCTGGATGTGCTGCTGAAAAAGGCCGGCAAAACGCCGATCTGGGCGGTGCTCAAGGGAAACGGCTATGGCCTGGGTGTGTCGCCCATGGCGGCGCTGTGCTGGGAAAAGGGCGTGCGCCGGTTTGCCGTGACGGAGCTGGACGAGGCACAGATCATCCGGGAACAGTACAAGGACGCACAAATTCTGATGCTGCGGCCCACGGCCGACCAGGGGGAACTGAACCGGCTGCTGGATCTGGACGTCATCGCCACCATCGGCTCGTCGGAGGACGCCGCGGCTCTCAACTCCCTGGCCGCCCAGCGGGAGCTGGTGGCAGAGGTCCATGTGAAAATCGACACCGGCATGGGCCGCTATGGCTTCCTGCCGGAAGAATTGGAAAAAATTCTCTCCGTCTACCGCTACAACGACCACATCGCCGTGTCGGGCATCTATACCCATTTCCACACGGCCTTCGCCAAGGCCAAGCACACCTTTGCCCAGGCAGATGCCTTCCGGCAGGTGATCCAGGCCATTACCGACGCCGGGATTGAGCCGGGGGCAGCCCATTGCTGCAACTCCACCGCGTTCCTGCGCTGGCCAGAGCTGAAGATGGACGGTGTCCGGGTCGGTTCCGCCCTGCTGGGCCGGGTGCCCGTGCGGGCCGGTCTGCGCCGGGTTGGCTGGTGCGAGACCACTGTGGAGCAGCTGCGCTGGCTCCCCGCCGGCCACACCACGGGCTACGGCGCCGCGTGGCGGGCCAAAAAGCCCACCCAGGTGGCGGTGCTCCCCGTGGGATGGTACCACGGCTTCACCAACGAATACGGCCACGATATTTTCCGCGTCCGGGACTGCCTGCGCAGCGCCCTGAGCGCCCTGAAGGCCATGGTGCTCAGGAAGAAAATCACCGTGTCCATCAACGGGAAAAAGTGCGCGGTGCTGGGCCATGTGGGCATGCTCCACACGGTCTGCGATGTCACTAGGGTTCCCTGCAAGCCGGGGGACAAAGCCATCCTGGAAATCAGTCCCCTGCAGGTCCGGGGAATGGAAATTCAGTTTCAGTAGACGGGATTTGGAAGTTTTTCACAGCAATCCACAGGTTATGCACAGAAAGGTTTGTTATAGAAATGTTACAGTTGTAAAGACTTGCAAGGAAAAGTTTACATATCGTTCCAAAAATATCTATTGAGAAAGTGCTTACCGGGCGGTATAATAGAATCATAATAAGGAAAGGAGTCAAGGAACAATGGAACAATATGGCTGGATTCTCTGGGTCGTGCTGATGGTCGTTTTTGCCATTGCTGAGGTCGCCACGGTCAATCTGGTGTCCGTCTGGTTCGTGGGCGGCGCATTGGCAGCGCTGATCGTACAGCTGCTGGGCGGGAATATCTGGCTGCAGCTGGGCCTGTTCCTGGTGACGGCAGGCGTCCTGCTGGCAGGTCTGCGCCCCTTTGTCCGCCGGTATGTGGCCCCCAAGCGCACAGCCACCAATGCGGACATGGTGCTGGGCCGCGAGGCTTATGTGACGGAAACTGTGGATAATCTCCACGGCACCGGCGCACTGAAGCTGGACGGCAAGGTCTGGACGATCCGATCCGCCACGGACACCGTCCTGCCCGAGGGAACATTGGTCAAGGTCGTCAAACTGGAGGGCGTGAAGCTCTATGTGGAGCCCGTCCATGTAGCTGCCGGCGTGTAACCGGCAAGAGAAAGGAGAATGTTTGTGGGACCCGTTATAGCAATCATCGTTGTTGTTGTGCTGCTGCTGATTCTGATCATCCGCAACATCCATGTGGTACAGCAGTCCAAGGCCTATGTCATTGAGCGCATGGGCGCCTTTTCCGCTGTCTGGGAGGTTGGCATCCACTTCAAAATTCCGTTTATTGAAAAGGTTGCCAAAAAGGTCAGCCTGAAGGAGCAGGTCCTGGACTATCCGCCCCAGCCCGTTATCACCAAGGATAACGTCACCATGCAGATCGACAC
>CAMBCW010000186.1 GCA_945864925.1 uncultured Clostridia bacterium | reverse complement strand
GCGCAACATCGTCCGTTCCCTGACGGCACGGGGCTGCCGGGTGACGGCGGTGCCGGCCCATACCTCCGCGGAGGAGATCCTGGCCTTGAATCCCGACGGCATCATGCTCTCCAACGGCCCCGGCGACCCGGCGGAGAACGTGACGTGTATCGAGACGATCCGGCGCCTGGTGGGGAAGAAACCTATCTTCGGTATCTGTCTGGGACACCAGCTCCTGGCCCTGGCCATGGGCGGCCGGACTATGAAGCTGAAATACGGCCACCGGGGCGGCAACCAGCCCTGCCGCCAGGTGGGTACCCGCCGTACCTACATCACCAGCCAAAACCACGGATACGCCGTGGCGGCAGACACGGTGCCCGGCGGCGTGGAGAGCTTTGTGAACGCCAACGATGGCACCAACGAGGGTATGGATTACCCGGATCTGCGGGCCTTTTCCGTCCAGTTCCATCCGGAGGCCTGCTCCGGTCCCAAGGACACCAACGGCCTGTTCGACCGGTTCGCGGACATGATGAAGGAGGAATGCAGCCATGCCGCTGAATAAGCAGATTCAAAAAGTTCTGGTTATCGGCTCCGGCCCCATTGTCATCGGTCAGGCGGCGGAGTTCGACTACGCCGGCGCCCAGGCTTGCCGGGTGCTGAAAGAGGCCGGCGTCAACGTGGTGCTGGTCAATTCCAATCCGGCCACCATCATGACCGACAATGCCCTGGCGGACGAGATCTATCTGGAGCCTCTGACGGCCCAGACCATCAAGCGCATCATCGAAAAAGAACGCCCCGACAGCATGTTGGCCGGCCTGGGCGGCCAGGTGGGCCTGACCATCGCCATGGAGCTGAGCAAGGAGGGCTTCCTTCAGAGCCACAATGTCCGCCTTCTGGGCACGGACGCGGAATCCATCTCCAAAGCCGAGGACCGGCAGCTGTTCAAGGACACCATGGCCGCCATCGGCCAGCCAACCATTGCCTCCGATATTGTCAATACCCTGGAGGAGGCCCTTGAAGTGGCCGGCCGCATCGGTTATCCCGTGATCGTCCGTCCCGCCTTTACTCTGGGCGGCGCCGGCGGCGGTGTGGCATACTCAGAGGACGAACTGCGGATCATCGCCCGGACGGGCCTGGACGCCTCTCCCATCACCCAGATTCTGGTGGAGCGCTACATCAAGGGCTGGAAAGAAATCGAATTTGAAACCATGCGGGATGCCTCCGGCAACGTCATCGCCGTTTGTTCCATGGAGAATTTTGACCCCGTGGGCGTCCATACCGGCGATTCCATTGTAGTGGCCCCGGCCCTGACCCTGGCGGACAAGGAATACCAGATGCTCCGCAAGGCGTCTTTGGATATCATCTCCGCCCTGGGCATCGTGGGCGGCTGCAACTGCCAGTTTGCTCTGAATCCCGACAGCTTTGAATACGCTGTCATTGAGGTCAACCCCCGGGTATCCCGGTCCTCCGCCCTGGCTTCCAAGGCCACAGGCTATCCCATTGCCAAGATCACCACGAAAATCGCCCTGGGCTATGATCTGGACGAGATCACCAACGACATCACCGGCAAGACCTGCGCTTGCTTTGAGCCGGCGGTGGACTATGTGGTGGTGAAATTCCCCAAATGGCCCTTCGACAAATTCTACGGCTCCAGCCGGGAACTGGGCACCCAGATGAAGGCCACCGGCGAGGTCATGGCCATCGCCCCCTCCTTTGAAATGGCCATCATGAAGGCGGTCCGGGGGGCTGAGATCGGCCTGGATACCCTCAACTGCCCGCCCCTGACCGATGAACCCCTGGAGACACGGCTCCACCACCAGGACGACCGCCGCCTGTTCACGGTCTTTGAAGCCCTGAAAGCCGGCTGGACCGTGGAGGCGATCCACAAGATCACCAGGATCGATGCGTGGTTCCTGGCCAAGCTGCAGAATCTCATGGAGTTTGAGCGCAGCCTGGAGGGGACCGCCCTGGACAAGCAGACCTATATGCAGGCCAAGCGCATGGGCTACCTGGACAGCACCCTGGAGCGCATCACCGGTCACCCGCTGCCCCCCAAGAAGTGGGCCTATTATAAGATGGTGGATACCTGCGCCGCTGAGTTCAACGCCGCTACGCCCTATTTCTACTCCACCTTCGACCAGTTCTGTGAGGCCCGCCGGTTCCGGCGGTCCGGCCGGCCGGTGGTCATGGTTCTTGGCTCCGGACCGATCCGCATCGGCCAGGGCATCGAGTTTGACTATTCCTCTGTCCACTGCGTCTGGACCCTGAAGGAACTGGGCTACGACGTGGTCATCGTCAACAACAACCCCGAGACCGTCTCCACGGATTATGACACTGCCGACCGCCTGTACTTCGAGCCCCTGTGCCCGGAGGATGTGATGCACATCATCGAGGTGGAGAAGCCCGTGGGCGTGGTGGTGGCCTTCGGCGGTCAGACTGCCATCAAGCTGACCCAATTCCTGGACCGCAGCGGCGTTAAAATTCTGGGTACCAGCCAGGATTCCATCGACATGGCCGAGGACCGGGAACGCTTTGACGCCCTGCTGGAACGGTTCCAGATCCGCCGGCCCAAGGGTATGGGCGTCCACAGCCTGGAGGAGGCCCTGGCGGCGGCTGCCAGCCTGGAATACCCGGTGCTTCTGCGGCCCAGCTATGTCATCGGCGGCCAGAACATGGTTATCGCCCACAGCGAGGCAGACGTCCGGGTCTATATGGAAAAGATCCTCTCCGGCGGCATCGAAAATCCCGTGCTGGTGGATAAATATATGAGCGGCATCGAGCTGGAGGTAGATGTGATCTCCGACGGCAAGGACGTCCTGATCCCCGGCATTATGCGCCATGTGGAGCGGGCCGGCGTTCACTCCGGCGACTCCATTGCCGTCTATCCGCCCTACGGCCTGACGGACCGGATGATGGACACGGTGGTGGAGTGCTCCACCCAGCTGGCCCTGGCCCTGGGAACCCAGGGGCTGGTGAACATCCAGTATCTGATCTACCACGGCAAGCTCTACGTCATCGAGGTCAATCCCCGGGCCTCCCGGACAGTACCTTATATCAGCAAGGTCACCGGCGTGCCCATGGTGGATCTGGCCACCCGGGTTATGATGGGCGCCGCTTTGCGGGATCTGGGCTACGGCACGGGCCTGTATCCCACGCCGCCCTATTTCTGCGTCAAGGTGCCGGTGTTCTCCTTTGAAAAGCTCACCGACGCCAATTCCCGCCTGGGCCCGGAGATGAAGTCCACCGGCGAGGTCCTGGGTATCGGCCGCACCATGACCGAGGCGCTGTTCAAGGGCCTGACCTCCTCGGGCATCACGGTGGCTGCCTGCCAGCCCGGGAAGCCTGTGGGCGCTCTGATCTCCGTGGACGACCACGATTTGCTGGAAGTGGTGGGCCTGGCCCGGAAGCTGGACGACCTGGGCGTCACCATCTTTGCGCCCCCCGATACGGCCCGGGCCATTGAGAAGCTGGGAATCCAGGTGAACCACTTGAAATCCATCCGGGAATCCGACCATATCTTCCGGGTCCTGGAGAGCGGCAGAATTGACTTCATCGTTTACACCGGCGACCTGCTGGTGTCCACTTACGACCACTTCCGGGCCCTGCACCGCCGGGCCATGCAGTTGTCCATTCCCTGCCTGACCTCCCTGGACACGGCCAACGCCCTGGCCGATATCATGGCCAGCCGCTACAGCCAGGACAACACAGAGCTGGTGGATATCAACCACATGCGCCGCAGCCGTCTGGCTCTGGACTTCTGCAAGATGGAGGGCACCGGCAACGACTATATCCTCTTTGACAACCGCAGCGGCGTGATCACCTGCCCTGAGAGCCTGTGCATCACCGAGTGCGACCGGCACTACGGCATCGGCGCCGACGGTATCTGCCTCATTGAAAATTCCGCACTGGCTGACGCCAAAATGGTGATCTACAACCGGGACGGCAGTCAGGGCGCCATGGCCGGCAACTGCATCCGCTGCGTCGGTAAGTACCTCTACGACAACGGCCTGGTGAACCGGGAGGAGATCACCGTGGAGACTGTCTCCGGCGTCAAGCGCCTGAAGCTCTACACCGCCAACGGCAAGGTCACCTCCGTGGAGGTGGATATGGGCTGGCCCTCCCTGGATCCGGCCAGCCTGCCCTGTACCATTGACGAGCCGGAGCTGGTCTACTATCCCGTGACGGTCGGCGGCCAGTCCTGGAACATCACCTGCGTCAGCATGGGCAATCCCCACTGCGTGGTCTTCTGCCCGGAGGTGGGCAGCCTGGATCTGGAGACGCTGGGGCCGCAGTTCGAAAATGCCCCCATGTTCCCCGAGCGCACCAACACGGAATTTGTCAGGGTGGTCAACCGCAACACCCTGAAAATGCGCTGCTATGAGCGGGGCAGCGGGGAGACGCTGGCCTGCGGCACCGGCGCCTGCGCCGCTGTGGTGGCCGCCGTGGAGAACGGCTATTGTCCCATGGACGAAGAAATCGCGGTCCAGGTCCGGGGCGGCGTCCTGACGGTACGGTATACGGCCGAAGGAGTGATCCTGGCCGGCAGTGCCCGCCTGGTCTACACGGGACAACTGGAATATTGATTGGTTCCGCGCGGGCTTTGTGCAGGCATGCTTCCTGTGCAAAACCCGCGCGATAATTTGTTTTATGATTATCGGCTTAAATAAGCAACTGTAATTTTTAGACAGTTAACAAAACA
>CAMBCW010000185.1 GCA_945864925.1 uncultured Clostridia bacterium | reverse complement strand
GAGATTCCTCTACGTCTCGTGGGCTCGGAGATGTGTATAAGAGACAGATTTCAGAATCCGCAGGGCGGCCTGTTCCAGCTGCAGGCGGCTGGGCTCACTGGTGAAGCGCTCGTCGTCGGCCAGGAACATGCCCCCAAAGCCCCATTCGTGAATCAGGGCCTGGCTCTGGGCCGTGTCCTCGCCGCAGGGCTCGTCGCCCATCCACTGGGTGGGCAGCAGCACCGCCCTGGCGTTGCGGGCGGCAATGGCGAAGCTGAGGCTGTACAGGTCCTGGTAGGCTCGCTGGGTGGCGGGGGCCTTGTGCTCCATGGACACGGAGCGCAGCACCGCCGCGCCGTACTTGTCCGCGCCCCGGGCCATGGCGGCGGCGCACAGGCCGCAGATCACCGGGTCCTCGGACCAGCAGCGGCTGGCATGGTGCTGGCTGGGGCCGCGGAGCACGTCGGCGCCGGGGGCCAGCCACAGGTCCACGCCGAATTCCTGCATCTCCCGGCCGATGGCGGCGCCCACGGCGGACACCAGGTCCAGATCCCAGGCGCAGGCCAGGAGGCTGGCCGCCGGGAAGGCGGTGCAGTACTGGTGGCCCGTGACCTGGTCGTTCTCATCCCTGATGTCCCGGGTCAGCAGCAGGCCGTCGGCGCCGGCAGCGATGGTCATGGGCGGGATTCCGCAGACCTCCCGCAGGTCGGCGGAGGCTCCCAGGGCGCCGGGCACCGCCGTGGGCCGGAAGCCGAAGTCCAGGACCAGCGCCCGCAGGTCGTTGTTGGACAGGCCGGCCACCAGCTCATAGCTGTTGGCGAAGCCGTGCTTCACATCGGCCAGGGTGACGGGATGATCCGCCGGGCGGCAGGGCTGGGGCGCTCTGGGGCGGCGGAGCTTGGTCCGGGGCACGTTCCAGCCGGACAGGCGGATGGCGTACTTCCGGGCGGCGGCCCGCTCGTCATCCTCGCCGGGGTAGGTGAATGGCAGGCCGGCGGGACGGATTTCCGTCCGGGCCAGCTTCATGGGCAGCACCGGCTGCACCACCTCGTCCCGCATGAGCCGCAGGGAGCCGGCGATCATGGCCGACCGGGCGGAGAAGCCCACGCGGATGTCGTAGTAGCCGGCCTCCAGGAGGAAGGCCGAGGCGTCCTCAGAGAAGGTGGACAGCTCGCCCACGGAGAACCGCACGGTGACGGTCTGCCGCTGGCCGGGGTCCAGAACCTTGGTCCGGGCGAAGCCCTGGAACACATATTTGGGCTGAGGCAGCCGTCCCTGGGGCCGGGAGGCGTAGACCTGCACCACCTGGCTCACGGGCCAGGTCTCGCCGGTGTTGGCCACGGTGGCCGTCACCACCACATCGGTGCCGTCCACGGCCACGCCCACGGCCTCCAGCTCCGCCTTGCCGTAGGTCAGGCCGTGGCCGAAGTCGTAGAGCAGCTCCGTGCCGAAGGTGTCGAAGTAGCGGTAGCCGCAGTGGATGTCGGCCACCTGGTTGGCCTGGATGAAGTCCGCCCGCCGCCGGGGCCAGCTCTGGGCCAGGTGGCCCAGGAACATGGCCTGGCCCGTCAGCAGCTCCGCCAGGGCCGTGCCGCCCTCCTGGCCGGCCACGCCCATATAGACCATGGCGCCGCACAGCTCCGCCACCGGGGCGGCCTCCATGTAGCCCGGGGCGTTGAGCACCAGCACCACCCGGTCAAAGGCGGCGGCGATGGCCCGGAGCATGGCCTGCTCGTCGTTGTTGATGATGGGGTCGTAGGCCTCCTCCGGCCGGGTCAGCACCACGATGGCGGCGGCGTTGTTCTCCGCCAGCTCCTCCAGGGACAGGGTCTGCCAGGGGAAGTCCCGGCCGGGGTTGTTCAGCCGCCAGTTGCGGTATTTGTGGGTCAGCAGCCCGTCGGGGGCCACCAGGGGGGAGGCGCACAGGCCGTCCAGGATGGACACGGCCCGGTAGGTCTGGAACTCCCCGCAGCACAGGGCGGTGTCCAGCTGGCCCATGCCGAACACGGCCACCGGCAGCTTCTCCGACCCGGCGGGGCGCAGGGGAAGGGTGTTGTTCACGTTTTTCAGCAGCACCATGCTGCCGGCGGCGGCCCCCTGGGCCACCAGCATGTGTTCCGTCATCCGCGGCGTATATTCCATGGCGAGTTCTCCTTGACGCAGTATCATTGAATTTCCTCTATCATATCACGGCGGCGGGAAATTGACAATTGAAAATCCCGAAAGACAGGCTGCCGATCCCCCTCCGCGGAGGATTGGCACGCGGTCTTGGGGAGTTTTCCTGCCCACGGGAGGGAAAATGGAATCAAATCAGGAGCGCCTTTTCAGGCTTCGCCGTCCTTGTGAGGAGCGAAGCGGCGCGGGGCGAAAAGACTTTTTCGACACGCTGGGGCGCGACGATCCCGCGCGCAGACCCTTTATCCTGATTTTACATTCCGGAATTCCCTCTTTACATTATACAGGATTCGGGATAAAATGTAGTTATGTGAACCATTCTGACGCATGGAGAGGATCCCATGGAACAAAAGCCATTTGATTCCGAGCTGGACGACCTGTTGGACGACCTCCACCGCCTGCTGGATGACGACGCCGCATCCCCGGAGGAAGCTCCGGCGCAGGAGCCGGACAGCTTTGATTTTTCCGATTACTTTGACCCGCCCCTGGAGCCGGCCCCGGCCCCGGACCCGGCGACGCCGGCCGGCCCGGCGGCCCAGGAGCTGCCGCCCCGGTGGACCGACCGGCAGCGGGTGCCCAGGCATGTGGCCAAGCTGCAGCGGAACCAGGAGCAGGCCTACGCCGACTGGCTCTATGAGCAGGACCGCCGCGGAGCTGAGCCGCCGCCTCCGGAGCCGGAACCGCCCAAGGGAGGAAAGCGGGGCCGCCGCGCCCAGCCGGACTATGAGGCTCCGGAGCCGCCCAAAAAGAAGAAGCGCCACGGCCTGCGGAATTTCCTGATTTTCCTGCTGGTGCTGACCCTGGCCCTGGTGGCGGTGGTGGTGTTCCTGCTGCCCCGGCAGCCCAAGGCCGAAAGCGGTCTGGGCCAGCGGAAGGACGGCGTCTCCACCATTTTGCTCATCGGCACCGACCAGGGCGGCGCCCGCACCGATACCCTCATGCTCCTGACCGCCGACCGGCCCGGCCGCCGGCTGTCCCTGGTCAGCATCCCCCGGGACACCCTGGTCAACGGCTCCTACGCCGTGCCCAAGATCAACTCGGTCTACGGGGCCAACAGCGGCGGCGCCGAGGGCATTGAGATGCTCCTGACCCGGGTGGAGCAGTCCATCGGCTTCCGGCCCGACGGCTATATTCTCATCCGCCTGGACGCTTTCGTGGACTTTGTGGACGCCCTGGGCGGCGTCAGCTTTGACGTGCCCGTGGACATGTTCTATAACGACCCCAGCCAGGACCTGTACATCGCCCTGGAGCAGGGCCTGCAGACCCTCACGGGCCAGGAGGCCATGGGCCTGGTGCGATTCCGCTCGGGCTACGCCGACGCGGACCTGGGCCGGGTCCAGGTGCAGCGGCAGTTCCTCTCGGCCCTCATCGACCAGGCGGTGAGCCTCAAGGGGGTGGCCCAGTCGCCCCGGCTGCTGCGGATCTTCCTGGATCACACGGAGACGGACCTGACTGCCGGCAACTTCCTGTGGCTGGCGGAGACGGCGCTGCTGGCGGACCGCGCCAACATCCAGACCGCCACCCTCCCGGGCAGCCCCCGGGCCATCGGCGACGGCTCCTACTATGTCCTGGACCCGGCCTCCGTGGCCCAGACCGTCAACACCTACTGCAATCCCTACGCCCGGGACGTCACCACCGACGACCTGGAGATCCGTCAGGGATAATCTGGATTATGACGATCGGTTTAAATAAGCAACTGTAATTTTTAGACAGTTAACAAAACAACGCTGTCATTGCGAGCCAGTCCGCAGACTGGCGCACCCCAGGGTGGCCTCTCTTGCCCCGCACCCAGCCCTCTTCCTTGCATGTCATTGCGAACCAGTCCGCAGACTGGTGTGGCAATCCGTACCCCTACCTGCGGGGCAATTCACCTTCTGGCAATCCGTTTCCCCTTCGCACAGGCCAATTTTACAGGAGCGCTCAGAAATATGCTTCGTTCCGGATGCGGATTGCCGCGTCGCTTCGCTCCTCGCAATGACAGTGCAGGTCAGATACCTGTCACAGAAATTTGCGTGCTTACTAAAACCGATAATCATAATCTGGATAACCTGGATCAGCAAGAGGACTATTTATTAACGATAAAAGGGCTTCCGTGATTGAGCAGCGGGGGAAGAGTGAAGGGGGAAAAAGCCCCCTTCGCGTTCAATAAAAAGGTTTTCCGAACTTTTTGAAGTTCGGAAAACCGCATGCAGCGTGTCGAAAAAGTCTTTCAAATCATGCGCACCCAAGGCTTCCCCTTGAGGGGAAGCTGTCGGCCGCAAGGCCGACTGATGAGGTGTGCGGGAAATGCCGCGTTTTCACGGAACTCCCGGCGAATTCGTAACATTTTCCACCTCATCCGTCACGGCTGCGCCGTGCCACCTTCCCCTCAAGGGGAAGGCTTTCGGCTGCGCCGGAGCAAAATAAGGTTTCTCGAAAGTCTGAGGGATGTCTCACTCATGTGAGACATCCCTGCAGACTGTCGAAAAACTACGAAAAAGAGTTTGATGACTGAGCAGCGGGGAATGGCCCAGGCCAGCCTCTCTTGC